>NZ_JBDLLU010000019.1 GCF_039749495.1 Dehalogenimonas sp. THU2
ATTCCAAAAGTGTCATCCTGTCTTTGGCCATTGTCGTGGTTACCTCCTGAAAGTCTTTGTTGTTATTTGCTTTCAAGAAACCACACAATGGCCTGCTTTTTCAACTCCAGGAATTTACACCACGTACGGGGATTCTACTTCGTCGGGATAGGACCCGGCGGATCGCCGAAGTGGCTGACCCATGCCGCCGAGGACGCGATTAAGGAATCAGACATCATTTTGGCCTGGGACTGGTCCCTGAAGCCGGTCAAAGATCTGGTAGCCGATAAGGTCATCTTTTTCCAGGTGACCAAAGATTATCTCCAGAAAGAGAAGGATGCCGCTGAAAGAGCGCTCAAAACGGGTGAAACTGTCGCGGTGCTACGGGTCGGGGACCCGTGCGTTTCTTCCAGCCTGGCGCAGGTTCTGGAGGTCTTTAAGGATTTTGATGTCAGGATCGTTCCATCCGCCGGCGCCGCCCAGTTTGCCGCGGCCAAGGCCCAGATATGCCTCGATGAATCCGTCCTGGTGTCCTTCCACGACGGCCGGGAAGAGATCAAGCAGCGAAAACTGGAATTCCTGGTCAACAGCTTCAACATCGGCCGCAACCTACTGATGCTGACCAACGAGACCCAGGTTCCCCGACAGTCCGCCACCTACCTCCTGGAACACGGCTTGCCCGCCGATACCCCGGCGCTGATCTGCGAATATATGACCATGGAAGACGAGACCGTTTACCGGACCACCCTTGGGGAAGTTGCCAATACCGACTACCGGCTGACCTCTGTGCTGGTGGTCAAGAACCCTAACGTCAACCAATGCTGCACCTGATATGAAAGAGACACGGGAAAACCCATCAGTCGAATACTGTCCCTCCGCGGCGCTGACTTATGAGCCCCTGAAGCGCGGGTTGGTCGAGGTGTTCACCGGCGGCGGGAGGGGCAAGACCTCAGCAGGGTTGGGTACGGCGGTCCGGGCTTCTGGCCGCGGCTATCGCGTCTATATCGTCTATTTCATGAACCGGAGCTTTGACTCTGGCGAACAGGAAGTCCTGCACTGCCTGCCCGGCGTCAAGTGGGCGGCTTTCGGGCCGGGACTGGTACGCCACCCGGAGAACCCCCCGCCGGAGATCAAAGAGAAAGCCGGCCAGGCCCTCTCCGCAGCCAGACAGGCCATGCTTTCCGGGGACTATGACGTTATCGTCATGGATGAGATCAATATTGTCGCCGGATGGGGCTGGATCGAAACCGCCGACGTGGTGCAGCTCATCAAGGACAAGCCGGAGAATGTCGAACTCATCCTCACCGGCCGCCTGGCGCCCCAGGAAGTTATCGATGTTGCCGACCTGGTGACCGAGATGGTTAAGGTGAAGCATCCTTATGACCGGGGAATACCGGCGAGACGCGGGATCGAGTACTAGCCCGTCCGACTAACCGGATTCTCATGCGCCACCACCTCGGTAGCATTTTTATCGTCGCGCAACCTTAGAAACACCGGCACCCGCAGATTGCCTTCACGGGTACGCTCGGCGAATTTGACCTCGGCGACCAGTTCTGGTTTCAGCCAGGTGATGGTGGATTCTAAGGGGATCTTTTCGGTGAACGGCGATTTTGTGGTCTTCAGTTTTTCCATTTTATGCTTCATCTCGGTTAGCGATTTGTCATTGAAACCGGTGCCGACGTTGCCGGCGTGGCGTAGTTTGCCGCCGTCTTCATGCTGCGCCAGGACGAGCGAGCCGAAGGCGCCGGCGCGGGCGCCATGGCCGGCCGTATAGCCGGCGATGATGAACTCATCGGACAGGGTACCCTTGATTTTAAGCCAGTCGTTGGAGCGTTTGCCCGGCAGGTAGGCGGCGTCACGGCGTTTGGCGATGACGCCCTCCATGCCGGTATCGATGGCGGCGGCGAAGATAGTGGCGCCGTCGCCGTCCAGCCGCCGCACCGCTTTGACCGCGCTGCCCGGCTTAAGTACCTTGTCGAGGAGTTCGGCACGGGCGGACTGCGGCGCCCCGGTCAGGTCCCAGCCGTCGAGGTAGAGCAGGTCGAAAACGTAGTAGTGCAGTGCGTACCTTTCGCTGTCCTCGCTAAGGCGCTGCTTGACGTGCTGTTGCAGGCACTGGAAGCACGGCCGGTTGTTTTCGTCGAGGGCGACGAGTTCACCGTCGACGACCGCTTCGTGCACGTCCTGGGCGGCCATCTCCGCGGCGACGCGGGGGAAGTGATCGGTGTAGTCGTGGAGATTACGCGATTGCAGCATCGCCCGGCCATCTTGGATGAAGGCGATGATGCGGTAGCCGTCGAGCTTGGGCTCGAAGTACCAGTCAGGATCGGTGAAAGGCTTCCCGGTGAGCGTCGCCAGCATGGGCGCCAGGCGTTCCGGTATCGGGGCCTTTTGAACGCCCGGTATTTTGGCGAGCGCTGTCTTATCCAAGGCTATTTACCTTTTCCCGCCGTCGCCTTTTCTTTGCTTTTCGCCAAACTGGCTTCGAGCGCGGCCATGAGGTCGGCGGTCTCTTTCTCCGGAGGGGCCTTGGGAGGCTCGATCTTCTTGCCCTTGAGCTTGGCGTCGATGATCTTTTCGAGGGCCAGGCGATACTCGTCCTTGTACTGCTTGGGGTCGAACGGCTGCGCCATGCTCTTGATCAGGGATTGGGCCATGTCGAGTTCAGCCTTGGAGGACTCCGATTTCGGTTCCGGTGTCTCCGGCGCGGGCACGATCTCCCCCGGGTAGCGCATCGAGTGGAGGATCAGGCCGTTGCCGTAGGGCCGGAGGCAGGCCAGGTGCTCCTTGCGGGCGAAAGTCACCTTGGCCACGGCGACCTTGCCGGTTGAGAGCATCGCCTCTCTGAGCAATCGGAACGGTTTCTCGCCGAGGGGTTGGGGTTCGAGGTAATGGGAGTCGAAAAAAAATATCGGATCGATCTCATCCTCGCCGACGAAGGCCTGCAAGTCGATACTGCGGGTGGTTTTTATCGGCACGGCCTCGAAATCCTTGTCGGTGATGACGATATACTGCCCCTTGGCGTACTCATAGCCGCGGACGGTGTCCTTGACGCTGAAGTACTCATCGTCCTCAGGGCAATGCAGCACCTGGCTGGGTTTGACCAGGTCCTTTTTATGGAGGTAATTGAAGCGCAGAGGCCGCTCCCGGATGGCCACCGACATCGATACGGGGATGACGACCAGGCCGAAACTGATGGCGCCTTTCCAGAATGCTTTTGGCATTGATTCCTCCTTGAAGTGTTGGTTAGTTTAAATATAGCGTAATGATAATTAAATTCGAAATCCGAATGTCGAAATCCGAAACAATGTCCAAATTAAAAAAATTCCAATCACTAAACGGGGCGGGACGAATACTACCAATGGGGGACGTTGAAAGATTAGCGATACGTAGAGGTATTGGTGAAAAATATTTTGAGTCGTTTTCCAAAGTGCAGAAACGAAGATTTTTTTATCGAGATTTCAAATTCAAGACGATGCCACGCCTCCCCTGGATCCTCCGCTTGTGCGTAGGATGACACGGGGGGGGTAGGGGGGCGTAGGGAATATTTCATCGTTTGTAGCCTCGGGCGACGCGGGGTTGGTAGAGGCTGGCGGCCTCGTAGGTCAGGACGAGGGACGTCAGGTAGTCGTCGTGGGATTTGGCGGAGCCCACGTGGAAGTTGATGGTGCGGTTGGGGCGGTACTGGGCCCGGGCGCCTTCGAGCTGGCGCCAGCATTCCGCCGATTCCGGGGAGGCGTCGCGGGTATGCAGTTTCACCCGTCCGGTGTTGACCGCGGCCAGGAACTCGAAGGCCAGTTGGCTCTTGGAAGCGGCGGTGAAGATGAACGGTTTGACGCGCGAGCCCAGTTGCTGGATCAGCGTCGAGGCCAGCGGCTGGCCCATGCCGGTGGCGTCCACCACCAGGCGCTTGAGATCCCAATGCCGCGCCAGATCTACCACTTTGGGCATGAAGGTGGTGACCGGCTCACCGGTCCAGGCATACTGCCGCACGACCCGGATACAGGGCTCGGCGATGCCGATGAACGAGGTGGCCAGGTCGATCTCGGCGACGGTCAACACGGTCGAATCAGAGCCCGAACCGGGATTGTCCCCGGCGAGGTCCAGGCCGGCGACATAGACCTTGCCCTTTTCCGGGATGCCCAGCCGCCGGTGAGCGCCGGCCATCTGGGCGAGCTGCGCCCGGTTGAGGAAACCGCTGCCGTCGGGCAGGGAGTCCAGGGCGTACTGGGTGCGGAAAACCGGGTGATCGTCGCCCAGGCGAACGCGTTCGCCTTCGACAAAATTACCGTAGGCGGGGTTGTATCGGGCAACCTCCCGCCAGTCGAACCGGAAATGACGTTTGACGCCATCCACGCGCTCAAGCTCCAGATTGCGCCGCTTGGTCTCCTCGAGCAGGCTGCCGCCGTCCCAGGGCGTACCGTAAAGCACGGTGGTGGCGTTGCCGACCGCGGCCATCGGACGGAAATCCCGGTCGAACTTATCGGCGTCGATATCCTGAGCCTCATCGGCTTCCAGCAGGAGGTGAGCGGTATTGCCGACGACATTGGCCTCCGGATCCGCCGAAAGGAAAACGACCCGCGCGCCGAACACCCTGACGGTGTGACCGCCCTCAAAGGTATAATGTCCGCGGAAACCGCGCTCATTCAGACGGTCGATGAGACGCCGAAGCGATATCCGCGCCTGGGGCGTGAAGGTGGGGGCGCACTTGACGATGTTCACCTCAGAACCAAGCCCGTAAGCGGCCGCCAGGTAGATCTCCAGCGCCGCGGAAAGCTCATTCTTGCCGCCCTGGCGGGCGATCTCCACGGTGAAGGTCAACCCGGCGCCGGAAGTAACGCTGCGCACGACCGAAGAGAAAATCTCCTTCTGATAAGGCCGCAGCTCAACCATCGACGCCGTTCTCCAATACCCCGATCGAGGCATCCTTTTCCGCCCGCAGCACATCGAGGACAGCATCCCTGATCCCGCGCCGGTCCTCCTGCCCCAGCTTGTCCTGAATAGCCAGCAACCGGCCGATGGTGCCGCAGGCACGGACGAACAAGCGGGCGCCAGCGGGATCATCGCAATCCACGGCAGCTAACCTGACCCGGAGAGCGCCGATCTCCGCGGCCAGATCCCTGACCCCGGCGGCCTGCGCGAAATCCGTACACTGCTGTTCGGTGAAATGGCGCGCGTAAAAACCATGTGTGGTAGCGTTCTGATTTCCGGGCTGACCGCCACGGAGTCTGGGCACGTTTACTTCATTGTCTTGACTCAACAAGATACTCCTGTTCTATCTTTATTCGGGGGCACGTATAGAACAAGGCCGGTATGGAGGGTTTGTCAATAGGACTTTGGCGGGTTTGGAAAATATATATTTCCGGCTGTCAGCTATCAGCTTTTAGTTTTTGGGGGGGTGGGGGTCCAGACAAGTTCTGAATTCTACTTTGGGATGATACTAACGGTGGGGTAAGGTCACCGGGAGCCAAAGGCACGCGGCGGAGTGCCCAAATGACGGCGTGGATTGTTGGACGACCTATGGCTCATCCTCCCATTTCAAACACGGGGCTTCTTCTGGTAAAATGTATTATAGAAAAGAAGGAGAAATAATGTCACCGGAAAAACTGCTTAACAAGAATTCAAGTGAAATCAGGATCATCACCGGCTGTGGCGAGGACGAAGCCAGTTGCCCCAAGGTGAAGCGGAAACGCAAGCCTGAGCTGGAAGATATGATTCTGACCATCCTTATCGAGATACCCAAGGGAAGCCGCAACAAGTACGAGTACGACAAAGAGCGCAAGATCATCAAGTTCGACCGCATGCTGTTCTCCGCGGTGCATTACCCGTCCGACTACGGTTTCATCCTCGATACCCTGGCCGAGGATACCGATCCGCTGGATGCGCTGGTGCTGGTGTCCGAGCCGACCTTCCCGGGTTGTCTTATCGAGGCCAAGCCGGTAGGGTTGTTCCGGATGCATGATGAAAAAGGTCCGGACGAGAAGATACTATGTGTGCCGATGGGCGATCCCCACTGGAACTTCATCAAGGAACTGTCCGACGTGCCGCCGCACCTGCTCAAGGAGATCGAGCATTTCTTCATCATCTACAAGGAACTGGAGAAGAAGAAGACGGGTGTGGAGGGCTGGGAAGACCGCGCCTCGGCCATCAAGGCAGTGCATGATTCACGGAAGAGGTATCAGGACGATCTTAAGGCGCTTAGTCCTAACCGGGTTTAGTTTGAGTCTGCTGTATTGAGCAGAGATGCCTAAGTGAAATCGAGGGAAAATCCCCCTTAGTCCCCTCCTTCGACGAAGCTCAGGACAGGCTTTCGCCAAAGGGGGAGACTACGGTCAGTCCTTTTTCGCAGATCAAAGAAATCAATTGCCGCCGGTCAGAGTTGGACTACATGGGGTCCAGTTGGCCGGCGGTGGCTTTTATGGACTCCTAAGAGCCTGGGGAAAATCCCCCTTGGTCCCCTCCTTCGACGTCGCTCAGGACAGGCTTTTGTGAAAGGGGGAGGATACCGATCAGTTTGGAGTATAAGGTGTCCAGTTGGTTGGCTGCGGTTTTTATGGATTCCGGGGTGCCGGCGGACCAGTCGATGCGTTCGACACGGTGCATGGGGGCTTCGAGGTCACGGAGGGCGGCGATTACTTCGTCGCTGGCGGCGGTGACTGCTTCGAACATCTTGATGGCGTGTTCCGCCGACCAACGGGTCATGCCGCTTTGGGTATCGGTGAGCACGTCCCGGCCGCAGGCGGTCAGGACCATGGGTTTGAAGCGGAGGAAGCGGCGGTGGACGGCGGCCATGATACCGAACTGGGTGACGTAGTGGGCGTGGATGATGTCCGGCTTGATCGACAGGATCATGGGGGCGGCGTTGATGAAGGCCAGGTAGGTCAGGGGGTAGGCGGGGCTCACTACCAGCCGGTGGACCTTTATTCCGGCGTTAAGGGCGACACCGGCTGCCGGTGACTGGTGGCTGAGTAGGTGCACCTTCCAGCCACTTTCAGCGAGTTCATTCAGGAGCGCCAGCGTTTGGGGTGAGGAGGCGTCGGCGAGATGGAGGACGGTGCGGGGTTTGTTGGTTTTCATGAGGTCAAATATACCCGAAATTGGAGTGCCAGTAAATCAGCAGCCAGGACGAATATCTAATATCTAAATTCTAAACAATATCCAAATTCCAATATCCAAATTCAAAACGGGAACGTATTATACCGTTGACATGGGATAGGGGCGAGCCTAGAATGACGTTATCATGAGTTCCATTAAAAAGGGTTCGAGATCCACCCAGATCGTGATCATGGCGGCGGGGGAAGGTTCGCGGATGCGGCCGTTGACTGAGACGCGGCCCAAGGTGATGCTACCGGTGGTTGGCAAGCCTATGCTGGAGCACCTGGTGGAAGGGTGCCGGGAGGCCGGTTACTCCGATCTTATCATCATTACCGGGTACTATGGCGAAAAGGTCAGGGAGTATTTTGGCGACGGCGGGGCGTTGGGCGTCCGGATCCGTTACGTGTCGCAGCGGCGGGCGCAGGGCACCGCGGACGCACTAAAGCAGGCAGTACCGCTCCTGGACGGGCCTTTCATGCTTCTGAACGGCGACATCATGTTGCGGGCGGGCGATATTTCCCTCTTAGGCGCCTCGCAGGCGACCACTCTCAGCCTGACCCAACCGGCGAGTGTGGAGGGGATGGGGGTCGTCGAACTCGAAGGGGAACGGGTGGTCCGGCTCCACGAGAAATCAGCCAACCCGCCGACGTGCCTGGCCAACGCCGGGGCCTATTATTTTACAACCGACATATTTGCCGCCCTGGAGCGCACGACGCGTTCGCCGAGGGGGGAGTTCGAGATCACCGATACCATTCAGCTACTAATCGACGGCGGCGTGCCGGTACTTCACCGCTTCCTGACAAGCTGGCGCGATATAGGGTACCCGTGGGAACTGCTGGCGGCCAACGAGGAATTATCGGCTAAAACTACATCGCAGATCGACGGCGTTGTCGAACCGGGAGTGGTCATCAAAGGCGCCATTGCCATCGGAGAGGGATCGACCGTCCGCTCCGGCTCGTACATCACCGGTCCGGCGGTCATCGGCAAACACTGCGATATCGGGCCCAACTGTTATATCCGTCCGTTCACATCGATAGGCGATCACTGCCATATCGGCGCCGGGGTGGAGATCAAGAACTCGATCATCATGGCTGGTACCAAGGTGCCGCACTTGAGCTATGTCGGCGACAGTGTCATCGGGGAAAACTGCAATCTGGGCGCCGGGACACAGGTGGCCAATCTCCGTTTCGACCGCCGGAACGTTCAAATCCTGGGGCGGGATAGCGGCCGGCACAAACTGGGCGTCATAATGGGCGACGGCGTGTCCACCGGCGTCAACGCCTGCATCAATCCCGGAACAGTTATCGGCTCATATGCCTTGATCGGGCCGGGGGCGGTCGTTTCCGGCAGGGTGGCGGCCGGAGCGAGAGTATTTTAGACGCTGACGAACTGAAACACTTGCCGATGGCGCTGCTGAACGAAAACACCATGGTGATCGCTTTCATCGGCAATGATGAGAGCCGCAGAGCTATGATAACTTCGATCCGGGAGATCAAGGCGCTGGGGGCCCGGTCATGGTTACCGCTCCGCCCTAAGATGAATCCGGGCTGGAGGAAATTCTCGATCGGTTAATTGAAGTACCCGGGATCGATGCCCTGCTGCAACCGGTGGTCAACATCGTAGCGCTCCAGTTGCTGGCGTATTTCACCGCACGGGAACTGGGCTGTCCCATCGACCAGCCGAGGAATTTGGCCAAAAGCGTCACCGTGGAATAGAATTGAAAAAAGAGAGGTCATGAATTGTACAAAAAGATTCTGGTTCCCCTCGACGGATCTGAATTGTCGGAAACAATACTGCCGCAGGCAGTGTCGGTAGCCAAGCCATCGAAAGCGGAGATCGTGCTTTTAAGGGTGCATGAGCCGCTGGAACCGGCGGTCCGGGAGACGCTGGGGGGAGACCTGGCAGAGAAATTGGACACGGTGAACCGGGAAGAGATGGAGAACTACCTCGCCAAGATCGCCAGAGATCTGGACGGCCAGGGTCTTAAAGTGAGTGTGGTGACCGTTTTCGGCCGTCCCGCCGATACGATCATCGAATACACCGGTGCCAACGCTATCGACTTGATCGCCATGGCCACGCACGGGCGCAGTGGTATAACCAAATGGGCTTTCGGCAGTGTGGCCGATAAGGTGTTGAGGCTGTCTCCGGTGCCGGTGTTGGTGGGGCCGGTGGCGGGGGCGACCCGCGCCTAGCGGCTGTAGAGGCCGGTGACCGATGCTTCGGCGACGATGTGGCCCTGCAGCGCCTGGTCGAAGCGCTCACGGCTGGCTCCGGGGGCGAGGTCCGGTTCCGTGTCCAACGCCATCAGGCGGTAGATGTAGCGGTGCGCCGGGCCGGGTGGGGGGCAGGAGGGGTAGTAGCCGTAAGAACCGCCGGAATTGACACCCTGGCGGATGCCGTTGGGCAGCTCGGACTTGCGGGCCAGGTTGGCGGGGAGGCGGGCGGTGGTGGTGGGGATGCCCCAGACCAGCCAGTGGGTGAAGGTGCCGCGGGGGGCGTCTGGGTCATCCATGATGAGGGCCAGGCTTTTCGCGCCAGCCGGGGCGCCCTGCCAGGTGATCTCCGGCGATAGTCCGGCGCCGTTGCACGTGTAGCGCCCGGGAATGGTCTCGCCTTCTCGGATGCCGTCGATGATCATTTCCATGGCGAACCCCCTGTTTATTCCAGCATTCCGGTCAATTGGAACAGGTTGCGGACCCGGGGGCATTCCGGGGGGGCGTCGCTGAATCCGCCCCGGTCCAGCAACACGCCTTTCATGCCCGCGCCCGTCGAGCCCAGGACGTCTATCTGGTATTGGTCGCCGACGAAAAGGACATTTTCCGCCGGCAGTTCCGCCCGCCGCAGCGCTTCCTGAAAGATCTCCGGGTGCGGCTTGGTGAAGCCGGTTTCCTGTGATGTGACCACGGTGGTGATGAAAGGACTGAGCCCCAGTTCATCCAGCAGGGGAGTGATGTCCTTATCCACGTTGGAAACCAGACCGAGCGCCATGTTGAGGCGTTTGAGTTCGACGAGGGCGGGCAGCACATCATCGAAGAGGACATGCTTGAGCTTGGTGTCGCGCCAGCGCTCCAACATCGACCGGACGAGGTCGGGGGCCGGCGTGATACCGCCTTCCTTGAGAACGATGGATTGGTGGTGGAAATAGACTTTGGTGACCTCTTCCGCCGGACGTTTGCTCATCGGTTTTTTGGCGTTCTCGGTATAGAAGTACTCGTCGGCGACGATAAAAGCACGGGTGAACGCCTGGGGGGGAGCCTTGATGCCAAACTGGTCAAGCATCCGGGATTCCCATTCTTCACGGGGGGGGTCGTAGCCGACCAGCGTCTGGTAGAGATCAAAAAACACTGCCTGGATCAAAACATACTCCTTTAACGGCAACTTCGGAGTTATTCTAGCCCAGCGGGGGGGTTGGCGCAAAAAATGGGGCATGTTCCGATGGATTGCGGGCACCGGTTCCGGGGGTCGCCCCCCTCCGTGGATTCTCCGCTTTCGCGTAGAAGGACAAAGGGGGGGATACCGATTCAGCCGCGCTTCATTCTGTATCTGGCGGCATTGGATTACTTCGGCGTAGCCCTTCGGCAGGCTCAGGACAAGCCTCGCAATGACTTTTAAGGGAGGGGATTAGACATTTCTCGGGGGTACTAACTATGGGGATTAGGACTTGACCCGTACCAGGAGTTCTGCTATGCTTTGGCGGGTTTTTAAAGCAAGATGAACCGATGGCTGATAGCCCTGAAGTTCGTCGGTATCGGCTGGTATATAAGCCTTTCCATCCTGGGGGGTGTTCTCCTAGGGCGTTGGCTCGATGCGAAGTTGGATACCGGCCCCTTGCTGTTGATTATCGGGCTGTTCCTGGGATTGTTCACCGCCTTTTACGGAGCCTATCGGATGATAATAGGACCTAAGAGTTAACGCTGAAACCAGTAAGGAAACCATCAGTGCCTGAAAACAAAAAAGTAATGGGGATGTCCAAGCCGGTTTTTATTGCCGTGCTGCTCGGTATTTTAGCCCTCACAATTGTTAGTTTCCTCGCCGGCGGTATCGGCCAGGCTTTGTTCGGCATCGAGTTTCCTGAATGGCTGGTGGTCCATCAACCTGAACCGCACCTGCCGCCGTCCGCCATCTTTCATATCGGCGGGCTTGCTGTAACCAACACCATGTTTACCGCTTGGATTTCCATCGCTCTGCTGACGGGTTTGTTCTGGGCGGCGACGCGCCGGATGAAACTGGTTCCCGGCCGTTTTCAAGCAGCGGCGGAAAGCGTTATCGGTTACCTTTATGATTTCTGCACCGATATTGCCGGTGAGAAAAACGGCCGCAAATTCTTCCCGCTGGTGGCTACCATCTTCCTTTTCGTTATTACCAATGCCTTGATGAATCTGATTCCCGGCTACAATTCCATCCTCATCGGTGAAGCCGGACACCAGACACACCTGCTCCGGGGCGCCAACACCGACGTCAATTTCCCGCTGGCGCTGGCGGTCATATCCTTCGTGATGGTGGAATACTGGGGTCTCAAGAGCGTCGGTGTCTTCCATTACCTCGGCAAGTTTTTCAACTTCGGGCCGTTCATCCACAGCATCAGGCACTTCCGCAAGGAAGGCGTCATGGGGGTGTTCAACGGACTAATCGCCATATTTATCGGTTTGATCGAACTCATGGCCGAGTTTATCCGGATTATCTCCTTCACCTTCCGTCTTTTCGGCAACATGACGGGCGGTGAGATACTGCTTGTTTCGATGCTGTTCCTAATGCCCTTCCTGCTGGCACTGCCGTTCTACGGGCTGGAGCTGCTGGTCGGCTTCATCCAGGCGCTTATCTTCGCTGGACTGACGCTGGTATTCGCCCACATCGCCGTCACGCCGCACACCGGCGAAGCATCGGAACATCATTAACCTGTTACCCATTTAAATAAGCTTATAAAGGAAAAAGGAGTAAAGACATGGAAGCAGAAGCAGCGAGACTATTAGCGGCCGGTCTGGCCATGGGCATCGGCGCCATCGGACCTGGCATCGGTATCGGTATCCTGGGCATGGGCGCGGTCAACGCGGTCAGCCGCAATCCGGAGGCCAGGGGCCCCATCTTCACCAACCTGCTCTTCGCGGTCGCTCTGGCTGAGGCTGTAGCCATCTACGCCCTGGTGGTTGCCATCCTTCTAATCTTCGTCGCCTAGGTAATCCCGGAAGGAGGTACTACTGGTGGAACAATTAGGAATTAGTCTATCCAGCTTCATCGCCCAACTGGTCAACTTCGGTATACTGCTGGTGTTGCTTTACCTGGTGGCCTATAAACCCGTCCTCAAGATGATGGACGGACGAACGGCCCGCATCAAGGAGAGCCTGGAGCAGGCCGAAGTGATGAAGAAACAGGCCGAAGCGGCCGAGGTGGAGTTCAAGAAGCAGATCGCCGATGCCTCCAAGCAGGGGCAGGCGGTTATCGAACGCGCTTCACGGACAGCCGACGAGATAAGGCAGCGGACCCAGGCGGAAGCAAAAGTAGAAGCCGAAGCTCTTGTTGAGCGTGCCCGGGCTGACATCCGGCGCGAACGCGACGAGATCATCGATGAACTGCGTAAAGAATTCGCCGATCTCACTATTCTGGCTGCGGGCAAGGTTATCGGTAAAACGCTCGATAAAACCGCGCATCGCGATCTGATCGGCCAGGTGCTCGAAGAGAGCGCCGGTTTAAGAAAGAATTAGGGGAAGAAGTTGGCAAAAAGCGCCTACGCCCTGGCTTTACGGTACGGTCAAGCGGTCTTTGACATAGCCGCGGAGCATGAAAACTACGATACCATGCTGGCCAATCTGGAAACCCTGGCCAGCATGGCAAAGGATAAAGACGTGCTCTTTTTCCTGGAGAATCCCAGGATATCGCTGACCAGGAAGCGGGAAATAATCGACACCAAGCTTCAAGGCGTCAATCCCATGGCCATGAACCTGCTCTACCTGCTGGTTGAAAGAGGCGGCCTGGGAATGGTGCCCGATATAGCGGTGGATTTCAAACGGCGGTTGGATGACCTACGCGGCATCGCGCACGCCGAAGTGGTTTCCGCGGTGGATCTATCCGATGTGGAAACGGCTGAAATCCGGCAACAACTGGGAAAAGTATTCAACAAGCAGATCGAGATCACCACGAAAGTGGAACCCGCGCTGCTTGGCGGAATTGTCGCCAGGGTCGGCGACAAAGTTATCGACGGCAGCCTGTCGCGCCGTCTTCAGGATTTGAAACGAGAAATTTACCAGGCCAGGTTGTAAAGTCCTGGTTGGCTCCCGGAAGGAGATGTTAGGAATGTCGCAAAAAGGGCTGGACATAGTCGCGGTCATTAAAGAACAGATCGAGAGCTTCGGCGCCGAACTGGCAGTGACCGACGTCGGAACTGTTATCGAGGTCGGCGACGGTATTGCCCGTATTCACGGCCTGGCTTCTGCCGAGTATAACGAGCTCCTTGAATTCCCGGGCGGCGTCATGGGCATCGCCATGAATCTTGAAGAGGACTCTGTGGCCGCGATTCTGCTCGGCGAAGATACTCTTATTAAGGAAGGCGACGAGGTGCGCCGCACCAACCGCATCGTCGAAGTGCCGGTAGGTCCGGAGATGATCGGGCGCGTCGTTAATCCCCTGGGTCAGCCGATCGATGGCAAAGGGCCGCTGAAAACCAGCGCTAAACGCGCCGTCGAACGCGTTGCCCCCAACGTCGTCACCCGCCAGGGCGTCGACACCCCGGTGCAGACCGGCATCAAGGCCATTGACGCCATGATCCCCGTCGGTCGCGGCCAACGCGAGCTTATCATCGGCGACCGTTCCACCGGCAAGACCGCGGTGGCCATCGACACCATTATCAACCAGAGGGGCGGAGACCTCATCTGCATCTACGTCGCCATCGGTCAGAAAACCTCCAAGATCGCCCAGACGGTAGCTACGCTGGAAAAATACGGCGCCATGGAACACACCATCGTTGTCGCCGCTTCGGCCTCCGATCCGGCTGCTTTCCAGTACCTGGCGCCATTCGCCGGTTGCGCCATGGGCGAAGAGTTCATGGACAACGGCAAGGAAGCCCTGATCGTTTATGACGATCTGACCAAGCACGCCTGGGCATACCGCCAATTATCGCTGCTACTCAAACGGCCTCCGGGACGCGAAGCCTATCCCGGCGACGTGTTCTACCTGCATAGCCGGCTGCTGGAGCGCGCCGCTAAACTGCATAAATCCCACGGCGGCGGGTCGCTTACCGCGCTGCCGATCATCGAGACCCAGGCCCAGGACGTCAGCGCCTATATTCCGACCAACGTCATCTCCATCACCGACGGCCAGATCTACCTGGAGCCCGACCTGTTCAACGCCGGCATCCGGCCGGCCCTGAACGTGGGTATCTCGGTATCCCGCGTCGGTTCGGCAGCCCAGACCAAGGCCATCAAAAAGGTGGCCGGCCGTCTCAAGCTGGAGATGAGCCAGTACCAGGCCCTGGCCGCCTTTGCCCAGTTCGGTACTTCCGAACTCGACAAGGCCACCCGCGCCCAGATCGACCGCGGCCAGCGTATCACCGAGGTCTTGAAGCAGTTGCAGTATCAGCCGGTGGCAATGGAAAACCAAGTCATCATCTTTTATGCGCTGCTGAACGGTTTTCTCGATGACGTGCCGGTGTCCAGCGCCGCCAGGTTTGAAACCGATATGTACCAGTTCCTTGCGGCCAATTTCCCGGATATCGCTAAGACTATCGCCGCAAAGAAGGAATTCACTTCAGACACCGAAGCGGCGCTCAAGAACGCCCTGACCGAATTTAAGAAGAGTTTCGTCGCCTAATTTTCGAATACTCAAGCAAACGAGACAATAACCAGACTATGACCAAACTATCGAAACTCGGGAACGGAATAATGGATGGCTAACTTACGGGCCATACGCATGCGCATTCGTGGCGTCAAGAATATCGCCAAGATCACTCGCGCCATGGAAATGATCGCCGCTTCCAAAATGCGTAAGGCGCAGGAGCGTGGTCTGGCTGGCCGGCCGTACAGCGAGAAAATCACCCAGGTCATCGCCTCTCTTTCGGCGTTGTCCGGCGGCGAAAGCGCGCACCCCTTGCTGGCACAGCGGCCGGTCAAACGCATCGCCGTGGTGCATATCACCCCGGACCGCGGTCTTTCCGGCGGCCTGGTGGGCAACATTAACCGAGCCACTCTCAGCTTCAACATGGAACACAGAGACACGCCTTTAAACATGATTGTGATAGGTAAAAAAGGTCTGGATTTCATGCGCCGGGCGCAACGGAACATTGTCGCCGAGTTCGTAGGCCTGGGCGATAAACCTTCCCTGATGGACACCCTGCCCATCTCCCGCATCATCATCGACGACTTCAAGTCCGGGGCGGTGGATGAGGTCTATGTGGCTTACAGCCAGTTCGTCTCCACCATGGTGCAGAAACCGGTTCTGACCAAGCTGCTGCCGGTGGAACCGGCACAGATCGCGCCGCAGCAGAACGTCGAATACCTCTACGAGCCCGATCCAGGCACCGTGCTGGGCGCATTGCTGCCCAGCTACGTGGAGATGAAGATCTATCATTTGATTCTGGAATCCATCGCCTCCGAGCAATCGGCGCGAATGGTGGCCATGAGAAGCGCCACCCAGAACGCCAACGAGCTTATCGGCGAACTGACACTGGAATATAACAAGGCCCGGCAAGAAGCTATCACCGCGGAGTTGCTCGACATCGTCGGCGGTGTGGCGGCGCTGGCTTAACTCAACAGGAGGAATTGATGGCCAAAGGCAAGGTAGTACAGATTATTGGTTCGGTGGTTGACGTCGCGTTTCCGCCGTCGGAACTGCCCGGGCTGTTCAACGCCCTGGAAATTGACAACAAGGGCGAACGTATCGTGCTGGAAGTGCAGGCGCACGTTGGCAACAACTGGGTACGTTGTCTTTCCTTCATGCCCACTGACGGCCTGGCACGCGGCGCCGAAGCCACCGACACCGGCGCGCCCATCAGCGTGCCGGTCGGCCAGGCCTCTCTCGGACGCATCTTCAACGTCTTGGGCGAGCCGCTGGACCTTGAAGGCGAGGTCAAAGCTGAAGAGCGCTGGCCGATCCATCGCAACGCCCCAGCCTTCGAAGAACAGGAAACCACCCCACAGATGCTGGAGACCGGCATCAAGGTAATCGATCTGATCACCCCGTTCGCCAGGGGTGGTAAAGCCGGCCTTCTGGGCGGCGCCGGCGTAGGTAAAACGGTTATCATCCAGGAACTCATCCGCAACATCGCCACCGAGCACGGCGGCTTCTCCGTCTTCGCCGGCGTCGGCGAGCGTTCCCGGGAAGGTAACGACCTGTGGCATGAAATGAAAGAATCCGGCGTTATCGAGAAGACGGCGCTGGTGTTCGGTCAGATGAACGAACTGCCTGCGGTGCGTCTCAGGATCGCCCTTACCGGTTTGACCATGGCCGAGTACTTCCGCGATGTGGAACATCGCGACGTGCTCTTGTTCATCGATAACATCTACCGCTACACCCTGGCCGGCGTGGAAGTCTCCGCTCTTTTGGGCCGCATGCCCTCGGCAGTGGGCTACCAGCCGACCCTAGCCACTGAGATGGGCGCTTTGCAGGAGCGCATTACCACCACCAAGAATGGCTCCATCACATCCTTCCAGGCCGTTTATGTACCGGCCGATGACTATACCGATCCCGGCGTGGTAGCTACCTTCGGCCATCTTGACGCCATTATCACCCTGGAGCGCTCGTTGGCTGCCCAGGCGCTATTCCCGGCGGTGGATCCGCTGGCCTCCAATTCCCGGATCCTGGACCCCGCAGTTGTAGGCGACGAGCATTACAAAGTAGCCCGTGATGTTCAGCGGGTGCTGCAACGGTACAAGGACCTGCAGGACGTTATCGCCATCCTGGGTATGGAAGAGCTTTCCGAAGAGGATAAGGCCATAGTAGCCCGCGCCCGTAAGATTCAGCGCTTCCTGACCCAGCCGTTCTTTGTCGGCGAGATCTTCACCGGGCGTGCGGGTAAGTACGTGAGCGTGGCCGATACGGTGCGCGGCTTCAAGGAAATCCTGGACGGCAAGCATGACGCTCTGCCGGAGCAGGCTTTCTATATGGTAGGCACTATCGAAGAAGCGGTCGAGGCCGCAGCCAAGATGGCGGCTTAACCTGGACCGGAATGCCGGAATAATGGTCGAGTAACAACGGAGTGCACTTGTGGCAACGATAAAACTTGAAATAGTGACGCCGGAACGGCAGGTGTTTTCCGACGATGTGGACATCGTGGTGGCGCCGGGCATCGAGGGCGAACTGGGCATACTGCCGCACCACACACCGCTGATGACGGCACTCAAAACCGGTGAACTACGCGCCCGCAAGGGCTCGGAGGAGTTCCTGCTATGTGTCGCCGGAGGCTTCATGGAAGTTCGGCCGGACCGGGTGATCGTGCTGGCCGATACCTGTGAACGGGCAGAGGAGATCGATCTAGCCCGGGCCGAGGAAGCTCGCAAGAAAGCCGAACAGAGGATGGCGGAAAAATACCAGCCCGGTGTCGACGCGGCGGAAACCGAAGCGGCACTGCATCGGGCAATGGCCCGGCTGGCTATCGCCGAGAAAATGAAACACCGCCGAAAATCATCCCGCCCGCCTCAGGTGGGATAAAGCGAAAAGCTAAAAGCTGCCAAGTGAAAACTTGGCAGCTTTTTTGTTTAGCTGAAATATCGAAAACACGCAGGTTACCATAGATGGAGACCATCCAATTCTACCGATCAAGATCCAAGTCCTGGGATTCCGGACGTAAAAAAACAGGGTGTAGCAGATACACCCTGTTTGATTATTAAGTTAGAACCGGTTGGTAAACTAGAGGATTTCCAGTCTGGCCTTGGTGCCGGCTTTAGCGGCTTTCACCCGGATGAGGGTGCGCATAGCCTGGGCGATGCGGCCCTGTTTGCCGATGATGCGGCCTTTGTCCACGTCATCAACTTTCAGGGTTACTTTCAACCCTTCTTCTTCCTGTTCTTCTTCCACCACTACCGCTTCGGGCTTGTCTGCCAGTGATTTGGCGATGTACTCAACTAGCTCTTTCATGGTGGCTCCTTTTTACCCTTGGGCTATTAAAGGGCTCCGGCTTTTTTCAGGATCCTGGCCGCGGTGTCGGTGGGTTGAGCACCTTTGACCATCCATTCTTTGGCTTTCTCAACTTCCACTTTGACGGTTTCAGGATCGGTCATGGGATCGTAGTGTCCGATGATCTCTATGAAAGCGCCGTTGCGGGAGGTATGGGAATCGGCAACGACAATTCTGTAACTCGGTTTTTTAGGAGCGCCCATTCTTCGCAGTTTGATTTTCAGCATCTTGGTTTCGGATTACTCGCTTATCTTTTTAGGCTATTATCCAATATGCCAGCTATAGTGTCAACTATATGTAGTCCGAATGTAGTCCATTTAAGATGGCTCCGCTGGTATACGGTTTGGCAAGGCATCCCTTCGGCCGGTATAATGACATAAAGAAGAAAATAAACCGGCTGCATGATTTTGGATTAGAACCGGGAGCAGCGATTTAATTACAGACCGAACTGGCTTCGAAAGTATCTGCAACAGATACTCCGGTGAAGGAAAACTGATTGCCGGGGTCGATGTCTCGGCAGGGAGGCAGGGGAATACGGGGCGGGCGGCGATAGTAGTGATGCGATATCCTTCGATGGAAATTGTGGAGGAAACCGTTCACGAAGACGATGTGACGATGCCTTATATCCCGGGGCTGCTGTCGTTTCGTGAATTGCCCCTGATCCTCCCAGCCCTGGAGAAACTGAAAACGATACCGGATCTTTTCTTCGTCGATGGGCAGGGGATTGCACACCGCGACGCCTGGGTATCGCATCTCACCTGGGGCTTGTTACAGGGGTCCTATCGATCGGCTGCGCCAAGTCCCGGCTATGCGGAGAGCATACGGAGGTTCCCGAAGCCAGGGGCAGCTTTGTGGAACTAATCGATAAGAACGAAGTGATCGGCCGGGTAGTAAGGACTAAAGAAGGCTGCAAACCGGTGTACGTTTCGGTGGGGCACAGGATCGATCTTGAATCCGCGACGGCGTGGGTGCTTAAATTATGTAGCCGTTACCGACTACCGGAACCGGTGCGCTTGGCGCACCTGGCAACCGGGAAACATAACCGGGGGAGCTAACCCAGATGGAATTAGAACGTTATATTAACTGGAGCGTGGTTGATGGCATTATCGAACAAAATTAAAAACCTCTCCGAGCGTATCGAACATGACATGGTGCGTCTTTGACGTTCCAGATAAGGAAAAAGAAATAATCGAGACGGAACACCTGGCGGCCGGACCGGAATTCTGGAACGACAGCCAGCGGGCGCAAATGGTAATGCGCCGCCTGACCGAACTTAAAAAGGCCGTCGCGCAATGGCGCGGACTCGAAAAAAGGTTAAACGACCTGGCTGAACTGGATGAACTGTCTCAGGACGATCCGGAACTCGCTACCGAGGTCGAAACAGACTTCAGCGCGATCGCCATTGAACTGGATAATCTGGAATTTGAGCTGTCTTACTGCGGGGATTACGACGAACGCAACGCAATACTGGCTATCCATGCCGGGGCCGGCGGCGTCGAAAGCCAGGACTGGGCGGAGATGCTGCTCAATATGTATCTCAAATGGGCGGAGAAGCGCGATTATGAGACTGAGGTATTGGAGACTTCCGCCGGCGATGAGGCTGGGATAAAAAGCGTGACGGTGATGTTCCGCGGCCGCTACGCCTATGGCAATCTTCGGGGTGAACACGGTGTCCACCGGCTGATAAGGCTGTCGCCGTTCGATTCCGATCATGCCCGCCATACGTCTTTCGCCCTTGTGGAGGTCATGCCGGAGGCTGAGGCGGACACCGACCTGGAGATCAATCCCGACGATATCAAACTGGAGGCTTTCCGGGCCAGCGGCGCCGGAGGCCAGAACGTGCAGAAGGTCTCGAGTGCTGTCCGCATCACCCACGTGCCTACCGGTACGGTGGTCACCGCTCAGACCGAGCGGTCTCAATTCCAGAACAGGGAAATCGCCATGGGACTGCTTAAGGCGCGGCTGCTCAAACTGAAAATAGCTGAACAGGAAGCTGAGCGGGCGAAGATCAAGGGTGAACGTATATCGGCGGAGTGGGGCAGCCAGATCCGCAGTTATGTTTTGCACCCGTACAAGATGATCAAGGACCATCGAACGGATGTTGAGACCGGCAATCCCCAGGCGGTCTTGGAGGAGGGTGAGTTGGATCCGTTTATCAAAGCTTACCTTAAAGGGCAGTTCGGCAATGATTAAGCGCTTGAGCTACCTTGCGATTGTCTTTGCCATGATGCTCGGGGTTGCCGCGCCGGGGTCCCTGGCCGCGGCAGAAGGCATCGCGATATCCCGCGTGGTTCATTCAACGCAGTTTCCGACCAATATCAGTTTCAGCCTTACAGCGTCGAGCGAAGCAAATATCGTCGATGCCAGATTGCATTACCTGGTTGAGAAACAGGGATTTGCCACGGTGGAGAATGAAGTCCTGGTGCGCGTGATGCCCGCCAAAGAGATTACCCTGAGTTATTCGCTGGATTTGCGTCGGACAGGCGGCTTGCCGCCGGGAACCAGGGTGGATTATTGGTGGACAGTAAGGGATGCCGAAGGCGGGGAGTCTGTCAGCCAGGTAACAACCCTGGATCTTAACGACGCCAGATATCAGTGGCAGAGTATAAAACAAGGGATGGTTACACTGTACTGGTATTCCGGTCCCGATTCTTTTGCCCGGGATTTGATGAGTACCGCTCAAGATGCTTTGGTCAAGTTGGAGAACGATGCCGGAGCTCATCTCTCCGAGCCTGTTGCCCTATATATCTATGACGGAGCGCAGGCACTCCAGGGATCAATGGTCTTCCCACAGGAGTGGACCGGCGGTGTCGCTTTTACCAATTTTAATACGATAGCTATTGGTATCGAGACTTACAACGTGACTTGGGGCAAGCGGGCAATCGTCCATGAGTTAGCGCATCTGGTGACCCACCAGATGACCGCTAATCCTTATAACACCATCCCCATCTGGCTCAATGAAGGTTTATCCATGTATGCCGAGGGACCGCTGGACGCCATATACCAGGTTTTTTACAACCAGGCACTGGACCAACAAGCTTTGATATCGGTCCGCAGCTTATCCAGTCCATTTTCCGCCTATGCCAATATTTCCTATCTTTCTTATGCTGAGAGCTATCATGCCGTCAAGTATCTGATCGATAAATACGGTCAGGACAAATTACTCCGCTTATTGGACACTTTTGCCGGAGGGGCCACCGCCGATAGCGCCCTTATGGTGGTTTATGGCTTTGATATGGACGGTCTGGACGAAGAGTGGCAGGATTACGCGTACAACGCGACACCGGACCGATTCCAGGGCGGGGTCATCTGGACGCCCTGGCTGGCTGTGCTCATCGTCCTGGTAGCCGGGGCCTCAGTGGTTACGGCGGTATGGTTGTTCTTCCCTATCGCCGTGAAGAAGGTGGAGAGGAATTAAATGAGAAGACCGATAATTTTCGCGCTCTCCACTTTATTCATATTGACCACGGTTTTGACGGGGTGTTCGGTCACTAACGGTAACGCGCTAGCGCCTCAGGTTACGGCGGGCGGCAATCTAACGCTTGCGGCCAACGAGCCCTTCAACCTGGATCCGGCGCGGGTGGGAGACGCGGGGGCTTTAACTTTTATCGCCCAGATCTTCAGTGGGCTGGTGAAGATTTCTCACGATGGCGTTCTTCCGGATATTGCCGAGAGCTGGACCATCAGCGATGATGGCACGGTTTATACTTTCAAATTGCGCCATGATGTCAAATTTCACGATGGGCGTCCGGTGACGGCAGACGACATCAAATATTCCTGGGAACGCGCATTATTGCCGTCTACCGGCAGCACCACCGCCCGGACCTATCTTGGCGATATACAAGGCGCCGAAGCAATGCTCGCCGGTGAGGCCGCAACATTGTCCGGTGTCCGGACGATCGACGACTACACTCTGGAAGTAACCATCGATAAACCTCGCTCATACTTTCTATCCAAATTAACCTACGCCACCGCGAGTGTCGTCGATGAGCATAACGTCGTTGAGGGAGGAGAATGGTGGCGGGCGCCGAACGGTACCGGTCCATTCAAACTTACCGAATGGGCGACCGATGCATTCATCAAACTCGGGAAAAACGCCGATTATTACGACGGCGCGCCGAACCTGGATAGCGTGGTGTTCCGGTTCCTTGCGGGGCGCCCGATGGACCTTTACGAGACCGGACAGATAGACGTTGCCGCGGTGGACTTGGCGTATCTCGATCGGGTATTGGATACGAAGGGCCCCTTTGCCAGTGAAGCCCAGATAATGTCCCAACTCAGTTTTTACTTTTTCGGTTTCAATTCGGCGGCGGCCCCATTCGACGATCCGTTAATTCGCCAGGCTTTTGCCCTGGCATTGGATCGGGACGAATTATTGAGGCTGGTCCTTGATAACGCCCCGGAAGCCGCCGAGGGGATCGTGCCGCCGGGTATTCCAGGTTATAACGACGATATCGACGGTTTAGGTTTCGATGCAGCCGGCGCATTGGCGCTAATCGCCCAATCTAAATACGGCAGTGTCGAAAACCTGCCGGAGATCACTCTGACCACCCTCGGTTATGGCGGTCTTATTTCGGCGGAACTGGAGGCGGTGATTTATCAGTGGCAGGTGAATCTTGGGGTTGAGGTCACAGTCAGGCAACTGGAACCGGAGCAGTTCCTTTATAATCTGAAACAGGAAAAAGATCAGATCTATTACCAGGGCTGGATCGCGGACTATCCGCATCAACAGAATTTTCTGGAAATACTGTTCCGGACCGGCGCTGATAACAACTGGGGTGAGTATACCAATCCGGAGGTTGACCGTTTGATGGATGAAGCCGCCGGTTTAACCGATATAGAAGCCAGCCAGGAGCTTTACCGGGAAGCGGAGCAGATGTTGATCGATGATGCCGCCGTCTGGCCGTATTACTTCGGCCGAAGTTATATGCTGATCAAACCATATGTGCATGGTTATGAACTCAGCCCGCTGGGTGTACCAAATCTTCAGAATGTGACGATTGAACGTGCCATTGCGCCACCCACCGGCCTCACCGTGAGTTAAACCGGGTACCAGTCAAACCATGTAGATAGTGGAATAGTGGCGGAGGGTGTGGGATTCGAACCCACGGTTCTCTTGCAAGAACAACGGTTTTCAAGACCGTCACCTTAAGCCGCTCGGACAACCCTCCGTGTAGGCGCGTCTTCGGTTTCGAAGACGCGAGCGATATTTTAGCATGGGTAGAAGGTTATTGCACTTAAAGGCGCCGGAGTTAGCGGTGCTCGATTTCAAAAACTAGCAGCAATCGTCGTATTTCTACGAGAGCTGATTATTCCAAGCAGACATCATGACTTTACAATCGTGGTTATTGGGGTTAAAATAGCTTTGTTTTTTCGCGGGTGTAACTCAGTGGTAGAGTGCCTGCCTTCCAAGCAGGTTGTCGCGAGTTCGAGCCTCGTCGCCCGCTCCAAATCTAATTCCGTTGTCTTCCTCCTTTCATTTTTCCTATAGTTAGGATATCTACAGGCTAACGCCGAGCTACGCCAAGTGTCAACGCCTCACGTTCAATAATATGCGGGGCTTTAGTGGTCGTAATTAGCTCTGTTGTTGTTATTTATAAAATTAATATTATCAAAAATTAGTTCTCTACTATGCCCCCTCCGATGTCATAAAAAAAGGGGGCTTTGTTTTGTACGAACCCTGGATGTGTCCCCCTTATTCGACAACACAATTTTCAAAATTCGCGGGACGCAAAAAATATTCCAGCTAAAGCCCAAAATTGCTGAAGCCAATTTAAGCAAAAGCCATTTTAAAATGTTAAATCTTGTCATAAAGCCATAATCCCCTAAAATAAATGCTTTTGTGGCTTTAAAAAATTATTACTAATGTTTCAAATTAAGCCATATTACGTATAAATAAATAAACGCGAAGCCAGAATTGATGCTTGACAAAATAAGAACACCTGTGGTATAGTGGTAGCGTCTTGAAAATGATGCCCAATCATTACCGAATAGGGCTCAACCCATTGAATAACGCTAAAAATAAATCGATGAAGGATAGGAAATGAACGAGAGTTTAAAAGCTATCAGGCCGAGTGGTACCAAATTTGGGTATTGCATTAACTGTTACAACGGTTGTGAGCATGGGTGTCTCTATTGCTATGGACGGATAGCAAGGAAAATGAAGGCCACTAAATGGGCATTGGCTGAACCGAGATTGTCGATTGTTGATAGCCTGAAGCGTGATATACAAAAATTGAATAGCGACCCACTGGCGAAGCAGGACATTAAAGACATAATGGTCTGCTCGGTAACTGACTGCTATCAGCCAAAAGAACTGGAGCACCGATTGACCCGTCAGGTCGTTGAATTGCTTAGAGCGAATGACCTGCCCTTCACGATACTGACGAAGAGCGTACTGGTGTTGAGAGATATGGATGTGTTTAGCGGGTATGATAAATGCAGGGTTGGCTTGACGATAACCACGCTAGATGAAAACTACCGCAAGCAACTGGAACTCGACACCTCACGAACCTGTGACAAAATCCTTGCGATTGAAGAGCTGCACAAGCATGGAGTATCGACCTATTGCTCGGTCGAACCCATAACCCCTTGTCCAGCAAGCAATCCGAAAGAGATTGTGAAGAGATTTGCCCCTGGGGTGGTGGATTTGTTTGAATTTGGCATGTGGACGCCTAAAATCCAAAAGGCAATACCGATGCTTAGATACGACGAAAAATATCTTGTCAGCGTGATGCAAGAC
>NZ_JBDLLU010000020.1 GCF_039749495.1 Dehalogenimonas sp. THU2
AAACCGTGGGTGCGGGCGTTCTGATTGCCGGGTTGAGCGCCCCGGCGGCGAGGCATAGCGGATCCCTCTTCTTGACTCAACAAGATACTCCTGTTCTATCTTTACTAATCGCAGTATATAGAATAAGGCCGGGAATGGCGGTTTGTCAATGGGATTTTGGCAGGTTTGGAAAATATATATCAGCTGTAAGCTATCAGCCGTCAGCTTTCAGTTTGGGGGGGGGGAAAAACCGTTAAGGCTAGCGGGGCAGGAGGCGGTCTCGGGAGTCGAGCATGACGGTCACCGGACCGTCGTTGACCAGTTCCACCTGCATGTGCGCCTGGAAACGGCCGGTGGCCACGGGGACGCCGGTCTTCTCGGCCTCGGCGACGAATTCGTTGAACAGGGTTTCGGCTGCTTCCGGCGGCGCGGCGCCGGTGAAGCTGGGGCGGCGGCCTTTGCGGGTGTCGGCGATGAGGGTGAACTGGCTGATGAGCAGCAACTCGCCGCCGATATCCAGGAGCGAGAGGTTGAATTTGCCATCGGCATCGGCGAAAACACGCAGGTTGACCACTTTGTTCACCAGGTAGTCGATGTCCGCCCTGCCGTCACCCTCGGCGATGCCGACAAGGGCCAGAAGACCGTAGCCGATGCTGCCGATGATCTCTCCATCGACACTGACTTGCGCCCGGCTGACCCGCTGTACCAGAGCTTTCATGGCCGTATTGTAGGATATTCATCGCGGCCGGGCAAAACAGGCAACATAATAAAAAATAACTAAAAAAACCTATAGACTTAGCCGCCGGGGAGGGGTAGAATAGAGACGTGAGACAAATTCTGAGGTATTTGCGACCATGCGAGTAGTTAGCCCCCGGAAAAAAGGGTGCTAAAGCACTGACGCGTATAACGCGGCGGTGCTTTTTAATTTATTCAACAAGGTTTGAGGAGGGGTAAAATGCAATCCAGCTTAATCGGTAAGATCGAGAAAGCCCACCGCTACGCCCAGGAACCCGACCGTATCTCCTTCACCGAACTAAGTGTTCAGTTCCGCGGTGAAAACGATATTCATTCCACGGCTTTGAAGAACGGCGAATGGCATTGTAACTGCGATTTCTTCGTCACCTGGGGCCGCTGCTGCCACACCATGGCGATGGAGAAGATCCTGGGCGAGATGCTGCCGGAAGAGGCGCGCGTTACCAAGTTTTAGCCGCAAAGATTATTTTGGGGGACGCCCCGCCACCCCGAGGGAGAGGCGTTGCCATCGCCCCTGCAGTGACGAACTGGGAGGACACAGCACGCCGTGTCCCTGCGTCGTCTAACCCCTGTATGAGAAATCAGTGTGTTTTCATGGCGATACGGCGCGGGCGGTGATTGGGACGGGCGAGGCATGCCTCGCCCCTACGGCTGTGACGCAAAGACGGTTTTGATATGCAAAAAGATCTGACAGTTATAATCGGGGGCGGAGCCGCGGGTATCTGCGCTGCTATCAGCACCGCGCGGCGGGGCGGCAGTGTTACGCTCTGTGAAAAGACGCCGTACCTGGGTAAGAAAATACTGGCCACCGGCAACGGCCGCTGCAACCTGCTGAACGTCAATCTCGACGAAACACATTACAACGCCGCCGCCCGCGGTCTGGTCCGTTCGGTGTTCGACAGGTTCGGCAAAGCGGAAGTACTGGATTTCTTCAAGAGCCTGGGGCTGGAGACTTATTCACAGGACGGGCGGATATTCCCCCGGACGAACCAGGCGGCCTCGGTGCTCAGGGTGCTGGAGATCGAACTTAAGCGCCTCGGCGTGCCGGTGGAATACGACTTCGATTGCACTGCCATAATGCGCAGTCGGGACGGATTGTTCGTCACCTCGAAGAAGGGGCAGCGGATCGAGTGCCAAAAAGTCATCCTCACCGGGGGCGGTAAATCCTACCCTTCCTTCGGCGCCGACGGCAGCGGTTTCACGCTTGCGCGGCAATTGGGTCACAGCATCGTCGAACCGGTGCCGTCAACGGTGCCGCTGGTGGTCAAGGACAACCTGTGCCACCTGCTGCAGGGCCAGCGCATCTTCGCCTCTGCCCGCGGTGTCATAGAAAGCCGGCCGGGAGAGGCGGTCAGCAGCGAACTCCTTTTCACCAAATACGGTCTTTCCGGCACCTGCATTCTGGACATCAGCGAGGCGATTTCGATCGCCTTGAACCGGCGCCACGAGACAGACATCGAAGTGGCCGTCGATCTGGCGCCTTTCATGGAGCGGGTGGCCCTGAGAAAAGAACTCGAAAGACGGCGACAGATGGACATGGCTTCGGAGGACATGCTGACAGGTATCCTGCCCAACAAGTTCGGCGCCGCCTTCAAGGAAGTGTTCGAACAGGGCAACCTGGACCTGGCGGTGAGGGCGATTAAAGACCGGCGCTTCAAGGTTTCCGGCACCCGCGGCTGGAACGAGGCGGAATTCACCAGCGGCGGCGTCGCCGCCGACGAGATCAAGCCCGGAACGCTGGAGTCGAAGCTTATCGACGGCGTTTATTTTGCCGGTGAGGTGCTGGACGTGGACGGACAGCGCGGCGGTTACAACCTGGGCTGGGCGTGGGCGTCGGGGGTGGTGGCGGGGTGGGAATGCCCCTAATCGGACAGGATGTATGCAGAGGTATGGTCTGACGGCGGTGTCACTGCGAGATTGAAGCCAGTGCTTCACCCACCACGAAGAGCGACCCGGTGACACACACCAGGCCGTCGCTTCCCGCCAGCTTCACCCCCAGGGCTAACGCCTCGGCCACCGACGACGTGTAATTGACGGCCATGCCGCGCATTTCGAACGAGCGACCTACCTGTTTGGTGTCCATCGACCGGGGGTGACGAGCTTTGGTCACCACCACCTCGCTAAATTCCGGCCGCAGGATATCGGCCATGCCGTAAATGTCCTTGTCCGACGAGGCGCCGATGACCAGCACCGCCGGGTGCGGCCGTTCCGGCAGGATGGCATGAAGCGAATCCACCAGTTCCCGCGCCGCCGCGGGATTGTGGGCGCCGTCCAGGATGACCAGCGGATCCCTTCGGACGATCTGAAAACGGCCCGGCCAGACGGTTTCAGCCAAACCGCGTTCGATGTGATCTTTTTCGATGGCCGCACCATGTTCGATGAGCGTTTCCAGAGCCGCCACCGCCACCGTGGCGTTGAGCCGCTGGTAGGTGGCCAGGAGCGGCAGGTCGATATCATAGCGAGCCAGGCGGCCGCCGATGCTGAAAAGCTGACGCACGTCCTCCCAGCGTGATGGGGAGACGACTGTCATGTCGGCTCGGCGCAGCGGTGAGCCTCGGCGACGGCAGGCGGCTTCGATGACATTCATCACTTCTTTCGGCTGCGGCGCGGTGACCACCGGCACTCCGGGCTTGACGATGCCGGCTTTCTCCGCGGCGATCTCCGGCAGAGTGTTGCCCAGCACCTCGGTGTGCTCCAGGTTGATGGTGGTGATCACGGAAACTTCAGGAGATACGACATTGGTGGCGTCCAGACGGCCGCCGAGGCCGACCTCGATGACCTGCCATTCAACGTTCTGTTCCGCGAAGAAGGCGAAGGCCAGGACGGTCATGATCTCGAAGGTGGTCAGCAGGCCGTATCTTGCCTCGACGTTGATGGCCAGCACCAGCGGTTTCAGTGTTTCCACCAGCGCGGTGAATTCGGCTTCGGTGATATCCCGGCCGCCGATCTTGAAGCGTTCGGTCGTTTCGATGAGGTGGGGTGAGGTGTAGAGGCCTGTTTTGAAACCGGCCTGCCGCAGGGCGGAGAAGACCATGGCCGCGGTGGAGCCTTTGCCTTTGCTGCCGGCGATATGGACGGTTCTGGCTTTCAGGTGGGGGTGTCCGAGCTTTTCCAGCAACAGGCTGACCCGCCGCAGGTCATAGCGGGAAGGGTCGCGGGGGCGGGCGACGGATTCGTAATCGACGAAGTTGTAGAGCCAGTCGAGGGTGGACTGGTATGAATTATTCAACAACCTCAAAGTTCCAAACAGATTTCAAATTTCAGTAACGTTTGGTAAATTTGAATTTGGGTATTCATCCGGTCATCCTCTGCTGAATGAAGAGCCGCCGCTGACATCGACGTCGCCGACGGTGGGGTTGCCGAAGTAGCGGAGGGATGAGGCGCCGGACAGACTGACGTCGAGTTGTCCATCGGAATTTACCGAACCGGAAGACGCGCCGGAGAAAACGACCTTGGTGTTGTCGGTGGTGAAGTTGCGGAGGGTGGCGTTGGAGGCGCCGGAGGCGGTCAGTTCATAATTGCGGCCGTTGCCGGCGAGATCAACCGTCGAGGCGCCGCTCAGGTTGATGCGTCCGTGGTCGGTCTCTATGCCGCCCCTGACACGGGAAGCGCCGGAGATCTCCATCTCGACATCACCAGCCCTGACATTACTCAGGTCGATGCTGCTGGCGCCGCTGGCTTTGAGCGTCAGGGCATGGCTGAAATTGAAATCACTGACCTGGCCGGAGGAAGCACCGGATACTTCCAGGCTGAAGAGATCCGGCATGGTGATGCGCGCCTTCAGAGAGGCGAAGGAGTAGCTGCCGCTGCGCAACTGCACCGTCAGGGTATCGCCATTCTGCTGCAGATCCATGTATTCAAAAAGGTTTTCATTGGTGGTGACAGTGACACTGAAATCGCTCGACAGCACTACCTCGACATCGAAGGCGGTGGCGGCGACGATGCGGGTGAAACCGGAGAACTCAAAGTTGCGGGTTTCCACCGGGCCCCGGCCGACGATGCTCCCGAAGGGGAAACAGCCGGCGGCGGTCACGCAGAAGGACAGGACGATTAACAGAATTATCGTTTTTTTGAACATATCTCTACCTCTCATGTTCAATATACGCCGTGAATCAACCCGGCGCACCATGAAAAATGGGAGTTTTTACCTCGTCTAATGTACAGGACGGGCGACCACATCTCGCGTTACCTTTACTTTCGGCTGAAACTGGAAGCACCAGTGATCTTGAGGTCGCCTATCGTGGGCGTGCCCAGCCATCGCAGGTTGGAAGCGCCGGAAATATCGGCGTCCAGCTTGCCGGTAATGTTGAGCGTCAGGCTGGCGGCGCCGACCAATTTAGCGGTTGCGTCGCCCACGGTCAAGTTTTCTAGGTTGGCGTTGGAGGCGGCGGAAAGATCAATCACCGCGGTGGCGGCGGAGCCGGACAGTTCAAAGTGGGAAGCCGCACCGCCTTCAAGCTTGAGCTCACGGCACTGGATATTTCCATTGAGCTTGCTGGCGCCGGCCAGTTCGGCTTGGAATCTGTCGATGCCGGTAAAACCGGTGATGCTGCCGCGGGTGGCGGCGACCAGTTCGATCGACTTGATTTCCGGCATGGTGACGATGAGCCTGGGCGACGGCGTTTGTTTCAAGAGGAGCCCCAGGTGACCCCACCGGGTCTCAAATTTCGCTTTGAGCTTATCGCCGAATACTTCTACCTTGACCTCGTCGATGATCTCGGCCTCGGCTTCCACGGCCACGCTGTAAATATCGCCGCGGGCTATCTCCACTTTCATGGCATTGCGGGCTTCTACGGCGATGAAGCCGCTCAGATCAAATTCTTTTCGGGCCATACGCGCACCTCGCTTAGCATCCCTTTGCTAGATTATAGCACCGGCGGCTTGTATTCTCATTTTTCTTTGGCATACAATCTGGGGCAAAGGCGTGCAACGCCTTAAATCGTAAAGGATTGAGAATGCCCGCCGATACCGCCCCTTACGGCCTCATCATCGTCATCACCGCCGCGCTGGCGCTGGGTTGCCTCCTGGCGGCTTTCCATTTCTACCGTCGCCGCTGCCTCATCGACGATACGCCGACTTCCAGGACCAGGGGTGTCTTCATCGGCCTGGCGGAACTCAAGGGCACTGCCGAGAGCGAGACACCGCTGGAAAGCTTCCTAGCCGCCAGCCGTTGCGTCTATTACAGCTACAAAGTTGAAGAACACTGGCACCGCATGAGCTTGGATGGCAAGGGGCGGCCTAAGAGCGAGAGCGGCTGGAAAACGGTGGCCCAGGATACCAAAAGCGTGCCTATCTATTTAAAGGACGACACCGGGCTGCTCCGCGTCCTGCCGGACGGGGCCGAGATTCACGCCGATACTGTTTTCAACAAGGAATGCCGCCGCGATGACGCCCTGTACTACGGAAAAGGCCCGGAGAAAGCCATCGGCAATTCCACCCATCGGCGCCGCTTCACTGAGAAGGCCATTCCGCTGCATAAAACAATCTATGTGGTGGGGCAGGCACGGGAGCGCCGTGATGTGGTGGCGGCGGAGATCGCCCAAAGCAAGAACGCGCCGCTCTTTCTCATCTCCACCCTGGATGAGAAACATCACAGTGACCGGTATCGCCTGTGGTACTGGTTGTGGCTGGCGGCGGGGTTGTTGATCGTCGGGGGAGGCATCGCCCTGTTCCAAGCCCAGAGCCTGTCCCCATCTCCTCTCGGCACCTTGCTGCTCACCGGAGCGGGGCTGTATCTCCTGGCGGCGTTCATCGGCTGGATATGGAATGCCTACAACAGCCTGGTGCACCTCCGGCAGCGGGTGGGGCAGGGGTGGTCGCAGATAGATGTCGAACTCAAGCGGCGGCATGACCTCATCCCCAACCTGGTCCAGGCTGTGGAGGGATTCCGCCGCCATGAAAGCGGGGTACAGCAACTGGTGACCGAACTCCGGCGGCAGGGTATCGAGGCGGGCGCCGTGGGCATCCACGGCATGGCTGGGAGGCTGGCGGTGATCGTGGAACGTTACCCCGACATGAAAGCCAACGAGTCTTTCTTGGCTCTGCAGCGTGCCCTCTCCGAGGCGGAACAGCGCTTGGCGCTGGCAAGGGACTATTACAACGAGATCGCCACCTTCTACCGGACACGACTGGAGATAGTGCCGGACCGCTGGCTGGCGGGCTTGACCGGGTTTAGGCCTTGCCCGCTGCTGGAGGCCGCTGACTTCGAACGCGCGGCAGTGCAGGTGAGCCTGGCGTCATGATCCGGTTATCGAAAAGTGCCGATCAGAGCATCGACAGTAGGGACAGAACACCGTAACCGGCGGCTGCCGCCACGGTCAGCGGCGGCATGGCGGCGGTGGGACCGCCTTTATAGAAGATCTTCTGCACCCAATAGACTGAGAGAAGCCCAGCCAGCATGAAGCCGGCCATGACCGCCGCTCCCCCGATGCCGCCCGCCGTCAGCACGGCCACGACCATGATCAATGAAAAGCCGATATCGCCGCCGCCCAGGAGGGACACCGCCTTTTCATGCGGCTCATCCAGCTTGATGTCGGTGATGGACAGGCGCCAATCGGCGGCATCCAGTGGGAAAACGAATGCCGGCACGATGTTTACGCCAGAGAGCTTGCTGACCATCCATATCATGTGGCCGGAGCGCACCGATACCAGGTCGTAAACTGAAATGGCGGCCATGAGCACCAGCGCGACAATCGGCGCCACCAGGAAGCCGAAGACCGAGGCATACCCCACCAGCGCCACTCCCAGCAGCATGTTGTGGAGCCATAAACGGGGCCACTTCAGCCAAGCCAGCGCGCCGGCGCCGGCGATAACCGCGGCTGGATAGACCGACAGCGGCAGCGCCAACACCACGAAAACGCCCCAGGCGTAAAGAATTAAAAAAAGCGCCTTGGCGATGAATTTGAGCGCCGCCAGCGGCAGGAAAGCCAATGCCAGGCTCATCACGGCGACGGCAACAAAAAAATAGATGAGCGGCGGTCCGGCGGTGACAACCGGCACGCCGATGTTCTCTTCCTCGATGAAGCGCAACTGCCGGCTGGCCACAATGACCGCCAACGTCTCAGTGACGACCAGCGTCAGGGTACTCCAGTGGGCGGGTTTCAATTGCGTCGCGGACGGGTATCGTCGTTCATTAACGTAGCTTATTACACCGCCGCCGCCGTGTAAAGCGCCGTGGGTGGGTGAACGATAGTACTATGGCGAATAATTGCCAAATGGGCTTATAATGTAAAATAATGGTCATCTCAGATGCCAGGATAACTAAGCCGGGTCGAACGACGCCTCAGATCCGGGGCGCTGTCGTCCGGCGGCGCCTGCTAGATAAGCTGCACTCCAACCTGGGTTATCACTTCCAGCTGGTCAAATCCCCGGCCGGTTACGGTAAGACCACGCTGCTTGCCGATTTTGCGCGGGAGCTGGAAGCACCGGTGTGCTGGTACTCCCTGTCCGACGGTGATCGCGATCCGGTCAGCCTTTACGAAGGTCTGACACAAGTCATAGGCAACGCCTTCCCCGGTTGCCGTTTGCCGTCCCCGGGCCTTTCCGGCGCCGGTTCGGCGGCGCTGGCTGCCATGTTCGGCGAATTCCTGAGCCAGATACCGGATTACTTCGTCCTCATCATCGAGGACTTGCATGCCGTCGCCCGGACGCCATCATCGGAATTCATCAACCGATTGGTCGATGCCTGGCCGGACAACGGTCACCTGGTGATGTCTGCCCGCGTGGCGGACGGTTTCGACCGGATCAACGACCACCTGACCCGGCAGCAGGCCGCCTGCCTCTCCGCCGCCGACCTGAGTTTCACCCCGGATGAAGTGAAACTGTTGGCTCATGAACGTCGTTCCCTGGAGTTGACCGATACCGACGCCCGTCAACTGGTGGAGACGATGGACGGTTGGCCGCTGGGTGTCTCCCTGGTCTTGAATTCACCGAACGGTTTCAACGCCCTGAATACCAGCGGCCGCAATCAGGTCTTCGATTTCCTGACTCGCCAAGTGCTCGTCCAGCAACCCGCCGCCGCGCAAAAGCTGCTGATGGGATTATCGACCTTCACGGTGATCGAACCGGACCTCTGTGCCGAAGTGCTGGAAACCGCCAACCTCCGAAAAAAGCTGCGTAAACTGGTCGATAACAGCCTGTTCATCACCGAGGCCGGGCCCGATAATTACCAATATCACCAGTTGTTCCGGGAGTTCCTGCAAACGTCGCTGAAAGAGACTGATTCAGAGCTGTTCTATGGACTTCACGGAAAGGCCGCCGCCAAATACGAAGCCCTGGGTCAGTACGAGCCAGCCATCGAACATTTCCTGACCGCCCGCAATTACGACGCGGCGGCAGCCCTGATCCGGCGCATCGGCGAGAAACTGTTCCGCCAGGGCCGCTGGACCAGCCTGAACAGTTGGATTGAGCGGTTACCGGAATCAATCCGAACCTCTTCGGTGGATATCGAACTACTGCATGCCCAAAGCCTGGTCCATACCGGTGAGCCGAGCCAGGCCGGCCAGATCATCACTACCATTCTGCTGGACGATACCCGCCCCCTTGATAAAGTTACCAAAGCAAGGGCGCTGTACACCCGAAGCAGCGCTTGCCGCCTGCTGGGTCAGCGGGATCAATCCAGATTGGATGCAGAGGTGGCGGCGGGGTTGCTGGAGGGGAATGATAGCCAGAATGGTCTCATGGGAGATATCTCTGCGCGACTCGGTTTTCTTCATTTTGATAAAGCTGATTTTGCACTAGCAATGCGGTATTTAAAAACTGCACAAGAGCAGTTCAACAAAGTCTTTGATCAGAACAATCTTGCCTCAGTTAACAATGGTCTTGGGGGTATCTACAAAAGTTTTGGGAACTTGTCTCAAGCCTCCACTTATTACGAATACGCCCGACAAGGTTTCACTAAAACCGGGAATATCGGGAAACTGGCAATGGTGCTGTGTAATATTGCCTTTATCCAGCATAAAAATGGGCTGTATGAACAAACAATCGATACCTTGAACGAAGCAGAGGAAAAAGCCAAGACAGCAGGATATCGACGATTTGAAGCAAATATCGCATTGGCCTTTGGTGAGGTCTATCGTGATCTTGACCAACCCGATAGATCCATTAGCTCCTTTGAAAAAGCTCTTACGATAGCTAGAGAAATACAAGAAGCAAATTATGTCTCATATGCTAAGGCTGGCATAGGAGAAACGCTACGAATCGTTGGTAACTATGACCAGGCGAATTTTTGGACCAGAGAGGCTTTGGCACAGGCGGAACTAGAAAAGCAACCGTATGAAATATCGTTATTCAAACTACAACTTGCAACGATTAATAACAATCAATGCAAATACCATGAAGCAAGTATGGCTTTGAATGAAGTCTATAAATATTTTTTGAAGATTGGTGATTTAGATGCATTAGCTCGTACTTGCTTCGCCAATGCTATCGCCAGTTTTAATCAAAAGAACTATGACGCCACGAACCAGTGGTTGACCTGGATGATAGGACATATCGAAAATCTCGGGTACGATGATTTTGTGGTCATCGAGGGGGGCCGGAACACTCTTCTAGTGCAATATGCAGCGGCCAGGGATATTGGCAACCGCTATTTTGAACGGCTAATGGAACGTATAAAACAAAAGCGGCAGCAATTCTCAACGGTGCGAGAAAAAACCGCGGTGCCAGTTCGTCTCACTCAGCTTCAAAGTTTTGGATTCAACGAAACAAGGGTTATCCTGGACGGACAAGCGGTAACAGAACAAGCATGGCGTTCCAATCGTGCGAAGGAGTTATTCTTCTTCTTGCTGAACAACCCCGGCAAGTCGACTGAGGACATAGCCTCTCAGCTCTGGCCGGAAATGCCACCCGCCAAAGCCACCAGCAATTTCCACATCAACCTTTTCCGCGCCCGTCGCGCAACTTCTCCGGGTATCATCATCCAGGAGAACGGGCGCTATTACTTCAGTCCAGAAGTGGATTTCTATTATGACGTTAATGAATTTGAAGAAAAATTAAGAGGGATTAGTCAATTAGCTCCGGAAGAACGCAGTAGAATCGTTGAACGTCTCACAGAATTGTACAAGGGTTCCTTCATGCCAGGTTTTGACGGCGAGTGGATAGACCAGAAGCGTTTTGAGCTTGAGAACAAGTACCTTAAATTATTGTTTGAGATGGTTGGTTACTACGCTAAGAGCGGACGTATGGATAAGGTGGTCGCGTTGGTGGAGAAAGTGCTGGATACCGATAGGGACGACGATGAGGTCTACTACCAGGGCATTCAGGCATATTTGGCATTAGGTGATTCCCTCTCAGCGTCTCACTTGTACAAACGCTATCTTTCCAATCTGAAAGAATTAGATGCTGAACCGGAACCGCGTATCGAGAACCTTATCGGAAATTTATCGATCAATTGAGAGTGGCAACGTCTCGTGCAGTGGATGATAAGGTGGTTTTCAACCACCTTTTTTGTTTGGTAAGAATCTGGTAAGAGGCAGTGTTATATCATTAGGCAACTTAAAACAAAGGAGTTGCCAAGATGAAAATGAAGACCGCTCTCAGGACTATGCTGGTTGTTTCTATTGTCACGATCACCTCCATTTTGTCCTCTGTTCCGATCGCCGCATGGCCGGTTGGTACCTGCCCCTAATAAATAAAATGTAAAATGGGGGCTCCGTAGCATCATAATCCCACGGAGCCCCAAATTAGATCCGTATTACTCGTCTAATCCGGAGGGGATTGTTGATAGAAGTGCCGCACGGCCAGAAGCCGCGCCTGCTGGTAGTTGAGGATGAACCTTCCATCGGGGAGGTATGCCTCCGTATTCTCACGCGTGAGGGTTTCGCGGTGGAGCTGGCCGTCAACGGGCGCATCGGGATGGAGATGATAACGCGGCAGGATTTTGACCTATTTCTGATAGACATCAGGACGCCTTCCATGAGCGGTAAGGATTTATACAAGTGGATGCTTGAAAACCGGGGTGAGCTGGCCGGACATGTAATGTTCACTACCGGCGATATGATGTCCGAAGACCTGCTGCTTTACATCAAGGGGACCAGCCGCCCTTTCCTGCCCAAACCTTTTACACCCGATGAGTTGATCGAAACGGTTAAAAAGACCTGGCGGGATATCGCTGCCCGGCTACCTGCCTGAACACGTCGTCCCATCTACAAAATAATACAGCCGGAGCCCGCATGGTCGATGCGCCTGGCAAAAAACTGGTGCTTGTTGTCGATGATGAACCGGCTATACTCCGTTTTGTCAGCGCCGGGTTGGCTATGGGAAATTATGAGGTCGTAACTGCCAGCAACGGCAGCGCCGCTTGCGATTTGGCCCAAGCACATCAACCCGATATCATCCTCCTGGATATCGTCATGGCCCCTGACAACGGATTGGAAACTCTGGCCCGCTTGCGGCAATTCACCCGGGTGCCAGTCATTGCGCTAACCGCTCACCTCGATATCTGCGACTCCGCAATTCAAGCTGGCGCTGACGCTACCGTGAGCAAACCGTTCAAGCCTGAGGAATTGTTGGATAAAATCCAGAGTCTTTTGGGTTGATGAAATTGTCCGAAGGTGACGGCATGAACATCAAATCAGAGTCATGTCTATCTTTTTAGGATTTCCAGCAATTTTGTTGTCGTGTTCCAATTGCGGATAGTCATGGATTTATATGCCGGTGATGACATGATTTTATTAAGTCGACTTTTAGTACGCTGAGAGCTGAGGCGTTGTGAATAGATCACTCCATCGCCAGGCCAAATTTTGTCGACTCCATCTCGGGGATTGAATACAGGCATAACTGAAGTTGTATCAATACCCATCAAAAAAATTGCGTCACTATGATACTTCTCCGGCTGCTCACCGAAGCCTTCGGGTTTGTTATCGATGACGGTTTGAAGCTGATGGCGAGTTAACACCAATACTTTGATGAGGTCGCTATCAAGTTTGAAGTTTTCCGGCAAAGCTTTTTCAAGATGAGCTTTTATCTCTTCAGCCGGTTTGTCGGATTCCAGGATCACATTACCACTGGCAATATAAGTTGAAACATTGAGAAATCCCATTTCTTCCAAGAATTTTTTCAAGCTGGCCATCGATACTATATTCTTGCCGCCAACATTGATGCCTCGAAGCAACACAACATATTTCATGCTTTTATTCTACCATGCACTTGATTGCACGCACTTGAACGTGACATGAAAATAGTGAAGGGATGCTACCTACTTGATAACTCAGGTTGGAGTTCTTTGAAGTGAAATGGAGGAGGGGAACATATTACTGTTGCAGAAGGACATGAGTCGACCATCGATAGGACGCAGGAGATGAAAATTGGTGGAGCCGGGGTATCAATAGGTAGAACTCTGGAGGAATTTGAGGTTTCCTTCTGCCTAGATATTTGAGTGGTTCCTTTTTGTCGTCCATGTCTATCCTTGCGCGACCAGACTTTCGGGTAGGTGTCTCACGCGCCGGCACATACTTAAGCATCGGGCATCTCACTCATCTAGGAAGAGTATAAAAGGCCTGAACTGTGAGGTGTACCCCATCATCTAGACAGAATCGGAGCAAGATTAAGGTGGAAAACCGACTCAGCCGACCGGGATTTTACCATGCCTCTAGTGATTACTTCCCTGGCATAGACTTCTGCCGGAAATTTGTATCCCAGCGCCTGATGCGGACGGGTCGTGTTATATAAACGGCAGTAATCTTCAAGATGATTACGGGCTTCCCTCCCGTCCATGTATAATTTCAGATAGACCTCCTCGTATTTCACCGTATGCCACGATCGCTCGATGAACAGGCTATCATTATTACTGCCCTTGCCGTCCATACTGATTCTGACGTTGTGATTTGCCAGCAATCCGGTAAAGGCTTCACCGGTGAATTGACTGCCCTGGTCGATATTGAATATCTCCGGCGTACACTGGCTGAGAGCGTCTTCCAATGCTTCGACACAGAAATCAGCAGACAGCGTATTGGACAACCGCCAGGAAATGACGTATCGGCTGTACCATTCGATAATGGCCCCCAGATAGAGGAAGCCCGGGACCACCTCAGTATTCCTCCTCATATAATCTCAACTTAGTGGCTACTACCTATCCCCCAATACGCTTACCGCTAGCACATGAGGGCCAACATGAGTCCCTACCACTGGGCTCACGCTGGTTCGGTAGATACGCTCCCTGGGAAACTTGGTACTCAGTCGCTCTACCAATAGCTCCGCTTCATCCGGTGTGGTAGCGTCCTCTACAGCTATCTCTTCAATGTGAGAAAAGGTCATAGCAAAATCACACAAGTAGTTTATCGCCTTGGCTCTTGAATGGGTTCTGGCAACCGCCTCAGTGTAGCCATCTTTTATGGTAATGATGGGATTTACCTTCAGCATAGACCCCAAAAATGCCTGCGCAGTGCCAATGCGTCCTCCCCTTTTGAGATATTCCAACGTATCAAAAGCCATGCGCATATCCACCCGCTGCATATTGTTCCGGGTTAGCTTAAGCACCTCATCAAGGCTAGCCCCACTATTAGCTGCCTTGGCGGCAGCAGCAACTATCAATCCTAGTGCCATAATAGCCCACAGGGAATCAACCACTTCTACGCGGCACTTCTTCTTCATTTGATCTATAGCTCGCAGTGCTACCTCATAAGTAGCGCTGTACTTATGGGAAAGAGTGATGACCAGAATTTCGTCCGTCTCCTCTGCCAGCTTGTCATAGACCTCGGCAAAGCTTCCCAGCGATGGCGTCGAAGTAGTCGGCAAGGTCTCACACTGCGTCAGTTTTCGGTAGAAGTCCTCAGTCGTAAGGTCAATGCCATCCCGATAAGCCTCAGCCCCAAAATGGACGAACAAAGGTACGACGGTAATCCCCAGCCTGCTGGCTATCTCGTGTGTCAGGTCTGAAGTGCTATCAGTTACAATCTTGACTGTCATCTATAATCTCCGTGCATGCAGAATTCTGACTTGAGGTGAACCACTTTAAATTGGAGGAAATCAGGCCGCTAACAAGATAGTGTTTTGTGATTTTCGAGCTTACGCCTGTGGGCTGAGGTAGTCAAGACTCTGGTGCAAACGCTCAGCTCGATCCCAATCGCGATAGTCTTCCCATCCCTTCAGGGCTTCATGGTAGTTCTGATATTCATGGCGATATATCTCCTCCCTCTTGTAGCTTGAGTTGAAAGATTCAATGTACAGTTTATCTTCAGGATATTTAACACCGGCATATTCCAGTTTCACGTTGAGCAAACGGGCGGTCTCCCTGAACCGGTGCGCCCGAAACTGTGAACCGCGTCCTACCCGCAGAGTTAATGGATGATCCTCCGTGTTGCACACAGGTAGCGGCAATCGAATCATCGCCTTTAACCATCTCCGGCACGATGGGCACCTTTTCCTCATTGGTCCATTTCCGTCGGTACTATTCAAGCTTTTTTATCTGTTTTTCTAAAGTAGCCAAATTATGTTCCCATGTTGAGAACATATTGTAATATGACTTCAAGGGTTTATAGCCTGCGTTATCTAATTCTAGAAATATATGCCTTAATTTTCTTATAAGCTGTACCTGACGTTCTCTCTCAATCTTTAACTCATCCAATAACGCGTCTATGGAAACATTCTCCGGCATTGAATTCCCCCCTTAAGTGAATATTTTTGTTTCTTGTTTATTCTTTAGCCATATGGGTTTAAGAACGACCCATTGCTCAGGGTGACATCTGATATGCCTTTCCATGATTCGAGCTACCTGTGCAACATTTGTTGCTACAGCGCGGTTTCCGCCAGGTATGACATTGAACGCCGGTTCTACGTTTATTATGTAGTTGCCATCAGTACTACGGTAGTTAAAGATAGGTACAATAGCGGCCCCTGTTCGCATGGCCATATTCACGGCTATCGTGGGCAATGTCACCTCTTCCCCAAAGAAGACCGAGGTAATACCTTTTCCTTGAATATTACGGTCACAAGCCATTGATATGGCTTCACCGTTTCGTAATAGTTGCATCATTGATTCCAACATACCCGGTTGACCTGATACGAAAGTGACACCATGACTTTCCCGCAAAGCAATAATATGATTAAGTAGAGGTAACGGTTTCAAAGATTCTACCAGGGCAGTCACTTTAACCGATCGAATAGCAAATATCTGTGCCGTGAAATCAAAACTTCCTAGATGAGCTGTGACTAAAACAACTCCTTTTTTCTGTTCCAAAGCATCCGTAAGGTGTTGCCAGCCTTGGACGCTTATATTCTGTTCGATTTTATCCAATCTCATCTGTGGTAATTTGATGAGGTCAAAATAATTTTTTGCTGTGGTTCGCAGCACACCACGTACAGCCTTATTTAGGATGATATCATCCACACTAGTGCCGAATACATGCCTCATATTATCCGTGACTCCGGTCTTGACGGTCGGAAAGAAGGTGTACGTAAAATCCGCAATAAAAATGGCACCAAGATAACCAACTCTTCTTGGAAGGTGAGACAGGCTAAATCCCGCAATCTTGAACGCGTAGTATTTCCACATTCTTGTTTTCCCCTTGCTATCGTTGGAGGTAGTAACAGCTTGACATCAAATTGAAAGTATATTACCATATATTTTGGTTATTTTGGAATTATACCTCTATTAGATTGCGATACACAAGAGATTCATGGGAGGAGAGTGGCCCCATGAATCGAGTACAATTCCGACTTTTATTATGACAGACTAAATAGGGATAAAATTGATTCCTTCTAGCGATGGAAATTTAATTACAAACAGTAAACTGTATGGGAGCCCTGATTCATTGCGTTGTTTAATTACGGGTAGGAAAGTTGGTTTGGCACTTAGTAGTGGTGCCGCGCGAGGACTAGCTCATATTGGCGTACTTGCAATATTAGAGAAGGAAGAGATCCCGGTAGACATGATTGCTGGTATAAGTATGGGATCACTCATAGGTGCTGTGTATGCGCAGGGGCAGGATATCGACCGAATGAGACGATTAGCAATAGAACTGGGGCAAAAAAGGTTTTCGTTTTTGGTGGACCCAGCCTTACCAAAATCCGGCTTGGTTCGTGGACAAAAAATTGGGAACATGTTGAGATCAATAATCGGTGATGTTGAATTTCAAGATCTAAAGATACCCTTTGCTTGTTCGGCAACTGACATAGAGACCGGTCGGGAGGTCGTGATTAGGCGAGGGCTAGTAAGAGAGGCTGTGCGTGCCAGTTTCTCTATCCCCGTATTACTAACGCCGACCAAATTAGAAGGCAGGTATTTGGTCGATGGAGGATTGCTCGATCCGGTGCCGGTTAAAATCCTAAAGGAAATGGGGGCAGATTTTATTATCGCAGTAAACGTCATACCAACAGATCAAAATACTTCTTTTGAGGCGAATCATGAGAATAAGAGATCAAATTGCCCCAATATCCTAAGCATAGCAATCCAAACAGTTAATATTGTCAGTAATCAGGCATTAAAGAGCAGCTTGATTGGAGCTGACGTAATAATTGAGCCCCAGGTAGCTCACATTAACTTGGTGGATTTTAATCGAGTCAGCGAATGTATCCACCAAGGCGAACTAGCCGCTCAGTCCTCCATGCCATCTATAAAAAGATTGTTAGCTAGTTGAACTTTCCAATGCCAAATTTCCAAGGTATAATGCGCCTAATTGGGAGATAACTAAGATTATGAGACTTACATTTAGGCAAAAGATATTTCTCAGCAAGCTCCTCGATGCTTATCGGGATATGAAAGAGCCTGTTCACTATAGTGTCATTGCCAATCGACTGGGCCTGAATAACTCTACAGCTTATGATATGTTGAGACTACTTGAACAGAAAGGCATGGTAGCTTCTATATACGGTACGCCTAAGGAAACTGCTGGTCCTGGGCGATCCAGTGTATGCTTTGTTCCTACCGCCGAAACTATCGAGATTTTCTCTCGCCTTACAGGTACTGTACGGGAGCAAGATGAGTGGGATGATACAAAAACTCGCGTTTTGGCCAATTTGAGTAGTGGAGAGACGGATGATTATAAAGATCTCTTAAACGAATTACTAGACAGAATACCAGAACCACGTTCATCGCTTGTGCTATGCGCCGAAGTTATAACGGCTTTATTATTGAAACTCAAAGAATCCAAACAAGAGTTAGCGCAGCAGGACTATTTGGATAGTCTTCTGAAGGCACCGGCCACCAAGTTGCGAATGAGCGTACTAGCCGGGCTTATTTTAGGGCTATCATTTGCTGACCATGAAACCCAGAGATTACTTGGTGTTTATCAGGAATATGCTGAAAAGTACGAAGCATCACTAGAGCAATTGAGCCGTGACAGTTTATTCAAACTACACCGATTTACCCGCGATGTTTGGAATATTCTGAGAACACCGTCAGTTTGATTTGGTTTGATTAATATTTTGGTTTCTTAAGGTATATATTTGTGAAGACAGCGTCCGTTCCAGGTTAATTGCGTTGTTACCCATAGAAAACAATCACTACGAAGTAAATGCTTACGACATATTTTGGTTACTTTGGATTAATAGGTTGAATTAAGACAGGGGTAAAAGAGGTTTAACGAAGGCAGGCTTGAATGTTAAAAAAGACGAAGTGGCTAAAATAGTCTCTTACGCGCTACATCCATATTTGGTAGTTATCCCGGTGGTACTATTGCTTGCTGTGAGCTTCAACACGGAAGATTGGATTAAGTGGACTGTAATGGCTCTATTACCAGCCTACTTCTTCCCCCTCCTGTATATGCAGATGCGGGTTGTTCTAATTGCTCGCACTACTGGAGTCAGGATGACCCATCGTTCTCTATTTAGGGAACAACCCAGAGAGATGTTCTTTCTGGTATGCCTTTTTGGTCTGCCCAGCTCGTTGATACTCTACTCTTTTAATGCTCCTTTGAGCATTATGGCTACCTTGATCGGGCTCGGCGCAACAGCGCTATTGATTACTTTTATAAATTTACGCTATCGAGCCAGTTTCCACCTGTCTCTATTTACCAGTGTTGTTACATCTGTCGTTATTCTATTCGGACCACCGGCGTTGATTGCCGCCGCCCTCATCCCGTTGTTGGGTATTTCTCGTTACCAGTTGAGGGAACACACTCCTTTACAGTTAGTGACCGGGGTTTTAATTGGCTTGGTGGTTACTGCGGCCGTTTTTCAGGGATTTAACCTTCTCTAATAAGGTAATAACTAACTAAGAAAAGGGAAATAGATGGAACAGTTTTTTAGAGTAGAATCCCCATACGTGGTGTAAATTTCTGGAATTGAAAAAGCAGGCCATTGTGTGGTTTCTTGAAAGTAAATAACAACACAAACTTTCAGGAGGTAACCACAACAATGGCCAAAGACAGAATGACACTTTTAGAACTG
>NZ_JBDLLU010000021.1 GCF_039749495.1 Dehalogenimonas sp. THU2
ACCCGGATCAACAACTTCGCCGAAGTCATCAAGTATTGCGCTAAACCCTAAGCGTAATTTGCCAATACAATTCTTCCTCCAGGTACCAAAACGACGGCGGACGGTTTATTAGCCCTTGATATAAACTGGTTGAATCGCCATGGCGGTCTTGTTACCGGGCGGTCTTTATCTGTTAGCTGGTCACGTCGAGGTGAACCTTCTGGCAATATCAGTGTTCGCGCCGTGGAACGGTGGCTCGTCCTTGAATACCGGTATCCTGCGCCAAACGGCGAGTGGCAACCCGTTTCAGAGGCGGTGCTGATCTCTTGTTCCCATTGCCATTATGGAGGGTGACCCTCCCCCCATAAAGACCAGTGAGGGTTCGCGGGAAGTGGCCTTGGATAGGATTGTACTTAGTGCAATGATAGGCTTCCCGCTTAGAGAAAATCTGCGAATTGCCAGGCTTGAGGTTCTATCCCAATGTCAGAGTAAACCTCCGATTCGTTTATCCTGCAACTTCCGTCCTTGAACGTGACAATACCACCCCATAGCTTTTTATTGTAATTCTGATTTTGTTCTTTAACATAGCGGGCAAGGGCTTCGGCTTTTTCTTTTGCAATTTGGGCAGTAAAACCACTTTTCGTATCAAATAGACCAAGCCTCCCATCTTTCATTCTTACAATGAAATCAACATAAAAAGCCCTCTCAACTTGTATTTGATCCAAGTATTTGATCGCAAAGTATTTGTTTTCCCCTTCTCCGTTCTTGAACCACCATTTAACTTTGTTATTGGGGTCCTCCAATAGATCGATAAAAAGTCTTTCTGGTTTATTCATATCTTTGAAATACGGTGGAGACATTATGGCCTTCTTATATCCCATTTGTTTGAATCTGCTGTTGTAACTAATGGTTAAGGGAACATTCCAAACCGAGCAAATAGTATCCTTCTGAACAGAAAGATTGTAAACTACCTTTCTCTCGTACTCTTCTTTTGCTTTATTTAAGTTGTTAGTGATCAACTTGTTATTATGGTTGCCTAAAGCAATTATTTGAATCTTAGAGTAATCGATAATCCCAGACACCCCTTCGAAGTACTTATATGGTAGTTTCCTTTGCGTTTTTACCACAGTTTCCCCGGATTATCATTTAGCTCGTTATACCATTTGCAGAAACCTTTAAAATCGGTGTTGGTTCTGGAAAAAGTTATGCCATGATCCTTATCGACTCCAGTAATATGCAATATTGAAAATTGCTTACGGCTATCTTCGAAAGTTACCCAGTAGAACTGTCCATCTAGGTTTTCCGTGAGTTTCCATAAGGCAGTCACTTTCCGCCAGCAGCGATTCCAATACCGGTTAGGACTACTTTCATGGGGGCGAACAGTCTCACATCTCAAAAACTCTATGACGACCCAACCTTGTTTGGAATGATAAAAAATTGAATCAACGTTAAAACCATGCGTATCCTTTCCATTGAGAGCTTCGATGATAAGTTCCATCGAAGTATCTTCAGATTTCCGGATCGGCTTTGAGTCAGTCGCCATATTATTTTTCCTTAAATATTCTTCTGTAGACGTTTAAAATCGCTTCCGGAATCGGGCATAATTGAACTCTATCTTTTAAATGGTCAAATTCAGTTTCAGGGACGGAACTATCAAGGGAGAAAACGTATGTATGGAAGTATCCGTCAACCCCAAGTGCCACATCGATAAATTCATCAATTGCATCCATATCAAATATTATTCCGACATTAACTTTTGAGTTTTTGAAAATCTTGAACCCACTGCCCTCTGCCACTTTCACATATGCGTCCTCTTTAACGCACAACATCTCCGTAGATTTTTCTACGATTGTTTTCTTATTCATGTCAGTTGGTGCTGATTCAACGAAGTCGGTTTTGAAGTATTTCAAGTTGCTGCGAAGGGGTTGGATTTCTGAATTATCGACACTGTAACCACTAATGACTTTAGCGATTCTTGGATAACAAACATCAGTGCAAATATTTTCTTCATTGTTTGTGCAAAGAATAAATTTTCTCTTGCCCCCATCAGTGTCGTTAAGATCAAGAACCGCATGACCAGTGGTGCCCGATCCAGCAAAAAAATCGAGAATTACGGAGTCTTTATCAGATGAGATCAGAAGTAAATCTTTGATCAAATCAAGCGGTTTTGGATTGTTAAAAATTTTACTCCCAAATAATCGTTTTATCTGCGCAGTTCCATTCCCGCTGCTATATTCTGGTTTATAAAACAAAGTTTTGGGTTTCTTGGTGGGCAAATCCCCCAGCTTGGGACGTTGTTTTTTGTAAATAGAGACACTGCTACCAGTTCTTGAAACGATTATATTGTATGGTTCGCTGGCAACCTTCTTTTTTTCCCATCTCCAAGTCATCTCTTGATTGCCAGTAATTGGTAACAACGTCGTGTCATTCATGCCCCGTCTCGCTAGAGGGATCTTATCATCGTTTGTGACATACACTTGATCTTCGTCGGTGATAAAGATGGGGTAGAATAAATTTCGACGCTTATGCCTGGGGGCATTGACTCCCGTGGACTTTAGATTAGCCCCTTTCTTAAAATATCCGTAATCATCTTGTTCCCAATCTTCGAAGCCTTCGTCATCCACAAGGAATTCTCCGACGTGAGCGTGTTTTCTGCTTTTAGCGTACACGAGAACATATTCGTGAGTTCCCGCAAAACCGAATTGGTCATTGTTACCTTTAAGATTTATCACGGTTGGTAATATAGCGATGTGATTAGCTTCGTTGAAAATTTCATCACAAAGAAGTTTTAGTTGGGCAACCTCATTATCATCGATTGAAATAAAGATAATCCCTTGCTTTTTTAACAGATTCAGACATAGTTTTAACCGCTTCTCCATAAATGAGAGCCACTTACTGTGGCGGTAACCATCTTCAATTTCAACCCATTTGTCGTTATATTTGAAATCATTATGTCCGGTGTTGTACGGAGGATCGATATAAATGACATCAATTGCCATGCGATGCGTAAAATTCAATACAGCCAAAGAGTGATAGTTATCACCTTCGATAAGAATATTATTCGGAAGCGAGAGATCAGTTAAGATATTATTCTCTTTAACCTCCTTCAGAACCGGCAATTTATTCTGTGAGTCTGTAAATTGTTCCTTAGTGTTCGAACCATCCCAGTTAAGGTAATAATCAAAACATTCTTTGGTGCTATCCCGTTCCCAAACCAAGCCATACGTTTTTTGTTTGCGGAGGGCATCGATCTCTTTAATTAGATCTTCCCTGTTCCAATTCTCATAATCTTTCTTTTTGGACATTTTCAACCTCAGAATTTACTGCGACTCTCTAGTGCGGTATTATCATCAACTGCGTCGCTCATAGGACTGATTCACTTTTTCCACTAGTCGGACAGATATACAGTTTCAGACCGTCTCACGGCATCACGCTCTATGCCACTCCCCCCATTAACTGATTGTTATTTGAATAGGCATTGCTCTTATATTCAATAACATCAAAAAGGATCATGATTTCCCTCTCTTCATTATTCGACACATGCCTGACCTGCCACCACCCATGATACCAGTTGTTAAGTAGTTGCTGTGAGCGTAATGGCTTCTGGATCTGGCGGCTTATTGCCAAGGGAGAAATGAAGTCGCACGCTATTGTCCTGCGCAACATAGAAAACAAGTCCCTTTGGTTCAGGTTATTATAGGGTCGTATCAAACAAGCCGCAAGGCATTACCGTTTTGGAGTGTAAATAAGCTCACTGAATTTGTGCAGACTAACCTGTATTTTCATTTTGAAAGAACAAAGGTGAAAATTTCCCCTGTCCGCCTGATAGGCCTTTGAAAGTGTTGTGTAACATTAGAGCCCTAATGTTACATTTGGCAATCGTGAGCAATCGTACCGAGTACGAACACACCGAAGACCAGCTCCCGGTTCCGGGGGCAAATTTTTTCAAATTTTGCGGGTGTTCACCTTTATCGGTAATTCCCAGCTATTGTAAATCTAACCGATTGCCCACCTCTCAATCGCTCAGCTATAATGTCGAAGAGCTGAGAAGGTTCTATATGATAGCGAAACGGAAGTTTTTCTTTTTCTGGGAAAACGGTGATATCAAGTTATTATGCTCTGACGATCTTACTTTTTCCCCAAAGACACAAAGTATTGTTGAACTGAAAATTGAGGGGGAATGACCTTACCCCACGAGTAGCTACACCATGGACTAGAGTCCCACGGCCGTTTCAGTATACTCCTGCGGGGTAGCTCCTTTCAATGAGCTGTGCGGTCTGACTTCGTTATAGTCTCTCCTCCAATCTTCGATGATCTCGCGGGCGTGCTTCAGGCTCATAAACCAGTTCGTATTCAGGCATTCATCTCTCAAACGGCCGTTAAAGCTTTCGACGTAGGCATTCTCAATAGGTTTACCTGGCCGAATGAAGTTGAGCTTCACGCCGCGGCGATATGCCCATTCATCAGAGAGGAACTGACGCTTACAGGAAGAAAAGGAAATCAGTCGTTAAACAGTTGATCTTATTTAACATTCATCAATTTTGATATTTCACCCCTGTCAATAGCAACTATCAAGACTTCACGAAAGTGGTGGATATTTCCCCAACACCGGTATCGTGGACATATCAAGGTAATACAGCCCAACGATGTCGAACCCAAAGTATTTTGTCCAGGTAGCGGGAAAAACCTCGTTATCTGATTGAGGTTCTACAAAAACTATTCCTCTGTCAGACGTCTCGAAGGCAAGGATCATGTGATTGTACGGAGCATCCAATTTAACGATGACCGGAACGGCATTGAACCCAACTTGGATCGCGTGAGCCCAGGTAAAAAGAGCGTATTCTTTACAATCAAACACCCCCACACCATATTTAGCTTCATTTGTTTTATCGTTCTCAAGGAACCTAGCTAGATCTGCATAGGTTCTACTCTCTATCGTCTGTCCAACATTAACGCTGAAGGCATCAACATCTTGTGGTGTCCGTACGTCCCAGAGACTGACCCCAATCACCACATAGGTGAAAAAGGCAAATCCGCCAAATATACCTAAAGCCAAGCCGAAAAATAATGTGAGAACACTTTGAGTTATTGGTTTGCTAGGTTGATCATAAAAAAGGTTGGGTAAAAAATCACGGCTGTTGTTCAAGTGGTGTTCCCTCCGTTAAGTTGGCGCTGATGCTGACATCTAACTTAAGATCATTTTATGATCCCCAGAATTAATAGCTTAATCGAGATACTTCGGTCCCTTGGTCATTGTATAACACAGCCACATCTGGGCTTGAATTATTCCAAACTGCCGTGCCATACCCAAAACTGAATCCACCGTATTGTAGATGAATCTGATTAGTATAAACCCTGATTTTTTGACCAGGTTGGATGATGAAACTTGGGAACTTGAACGATGGATATCCTTCTGAAATATCCTTAAGAACCCAACCAGCTAAATCAACTGGCGTATTACCCAGATTAGTGATTTCCACATATTCATCAGATTCAACGCTTGGCACTGAGCCATCGTAGAATATATTGGATATTTTTACACCAGAAGCCCCGGACGGTGATGTCGGAGGAATGGTAGGCGTTGGAGTTGGGATTGGTATCGCATTTGGTGATTGGATACTACTCGTTGTTCCAGTGGATGTCACAATTATAGTTCCATTAGTGTCGGTGCCATATATCATTACTCCCACCTCAACCAACCTATCTATGGTGACCTGGTGGGGGTGCCCATAGCTGTTCCCGGTTTTGGCCATGTATATAGCAATCTCTGGCTTCACCTTGTCTAAGAACGTCGCTGATGTGGCAGAAGATGATCCGTGGTGACCAACCTTCAGAACGTCAGACTGTAATTCCAATCCAGCGGAGATCATTGAGGCTTCTGATGTCAAACCAGCATCTCCAGTGAATAGGAAGGCCTGAGTGCCGTATACCATACGCAGGACGATGGAATTTTCATTAGTGTCGTTACTGAGAGATGTCGGATTGAGGACAAAGAGGTTCAGGCTACCAATCGTGATGGTATCACCGCGTTTTGCAATATGATTAAGTGAACCTTCGGCGCTCATCCTACTCATGAAGTCTCGGTATGTCGCCGATGTTGAAGTATCGCCATTATGCCAGATCTCATTGACCTTGAAGGTTTCGAATACTGCGATAAGCCCTCCAATATGATCAGCATGAGGATGAGTAGCAATCACAACTTCGAGATCGCCATCGACATATTGTTGAAGGTATTGAATAACACCTGGTGAACGATCTCCCCCATCGATGAGAATTTCAATGGTGCCGTAGTCGATGAGAATGGAGTCGCCTTGGCCGACATCGATGAAGTGGACCGTTAGATTACCCATGATTGCCGTAGTAGTCGTTGGCGGTGGTGTTGACGGGGGCGTTGTCGTAGAAGGAGGAGCGGTTGTTTGTGGGTTGGTGGAAGCAGTAGGATTTGTTGATGTGGGGGGATTGACATTTGTAGCTGTAGGACTACACGCGAGGGAACCAAAAAGCAGCCCCAATGAAAGTATAATCGCTAATACCGGTTTAATGAAACGGTTCAGGTTCATACCTCACGAATCGATTTTTAGTTTAGCCATTATACTATACAAATTAATTGTTGGTGCGTCTTAAGGCAATTTACCGCAATCAGATTAAAATAGGTCTTACAACATCTCCGGTTGTGACCTGCCCCCATCCGTGATACCAGTTGTTAAGTAGTTCCCTTTTCCAGAATATATTTATTTCCCAAACCCGCCAATATCCCATTGACAAACCGCCCTCCCCGGCCTTATTCTATATCCGGCGATAAGTAAAGATAGAACAGGAGTATCTTGTTGAGTCAAGAAGACGGATCCACTGCGCCCCGCCGCCGGGGCGGTCAACCCGGCAATCAGAACGCCCGCACCCATGGTTTCTATTCGGATTACGCCCGGTGTCTCCGCGCGGCTAAAGAGGAGAAGGCCCGCCGGATGGCGGCGCTTTCCGCCTCGGAGCGGGAACTGGCTGTGGCCAGGGCCAGGCTGGTTACGGTGCTTGAAAAAACCCCTGATAACACCCGCGTCATTTTACTGGCTGTGGGCGCGGTTGCCCGAGCGTACGTCGCCAGCCATCGGCACGGCGGCGCTTTGAAAGCCGGTATCCTTGATTTCCTTCGACAGGCTGATCTGCCGTCGCGTCTGACGGAATCCGCATTGGATACGGCGGTGTGGGCGGCGCGGCTTTCCCCGGAACCGGGATTCGACTCAATTATCGAATCCCACGTTTAGCCCAAAGCTGAGAATCGGAATTGTTTTATGAATTTTCATTTTTTGGGTGACGGTGATGTCGCCGAAAGCTCTACGTAACACTCATCGATGAGCCCGCCGGGGAGGGATGCCGTTTGACACCCCGATAAACCGTGGTTAAACTTAAATCATCCCCCATAAAGGAATGAATATGCCTGAAATCATCGACGTCGCCCATCACCTCGACGGCAAACTGGGGCGTTACCTCGCCGACCACCTGGAGATCCACCTTGAGGAAACCGAGGCCAGCGCCGTGTCCTACCGCGGTCGGGAACTGGAAACGGCCACCCGCACCCGGGACGCCGGCGGCAATGTCCGCGCCCTGGTGAATGGAGGGTGGGGCTTCTCCAGCTTCAATTCGTTGGAAGACATCGAGCGGCGTATCGAGCAGGCGGTGGAGCAGGCACGCCTGGCTGGCAGCGGGAGCAGCGAACTGGCTCCGGTACCCCCGGCCACCGCTGAGATCGTCATCGATGAGCGCCACGATCCCCGGCGCGTCAGCTTGGCGGATAAAAAAGCCCTGCTGGACGAATATAATGAAGTGCTGTGGTCTATCCCCGGTTTGCAGACTACTTCCATCGGCTACGGCGACAGCCGCAAGCGATCCATACTGCTGACCTCCGGCGGCAGCTTCATCAGCCAGGAACGGGCGGATATCACCCTCCGGGTGAACGCGGTGGCGGCCGGCGGCGGGGAGGTGCAGCAGTCCGGCATCTCCATGGGCAGCCGCGGCAACTTCGAGGACATAAAGGGGCTTCATAGCCGGGTTAAAGAGACCGCCGAACGCGCCGTGGCCCTGCTCAAGGCGCCCCAGGCTAAAGGGGGTGAATACACCGTAGTGCTGGATCCGGTGCTGGCGGGCGTGTTCGTCCACGAAGCCTTCGGTCACTTGTCGGAAGCCGATCACATCTATGAGAATCCTCAGCTTAAAGAGGTCATGGTGCTGGGGCGGGAGTTCGGCGGTGCGCATCTGAACATCATCGACGACGCCACCATGACGGACCTCCGGGGCGGTTACGCCTACGACGACGAGGGCACGCCGGGGCAGCGGGTGCATCTGATCCGGGAGGGCAGACTCACCGGACGGCTGCATTCACGGGAGACGGCGGCCAAGATGAAAGAAACGCCTTCCGGCAACGCCCGGGCGATCTCTTTCCGGCATCCGCCCATCGTGCGCATGGGCAACACCTTCATCGAGCCGCGGGATGTCACCTTCGACCAGATGATAGGTGATATAAAAGAAGGTATCTACGCCCGTAACTGGTACGGCGGCACCACCTCCATGGAGATGTTCACCTTCTCCGCCGGCGAAGCCTTCATGATAAGGAACGGCAAAGTCGAGGAACTGGTGCGGCCGGTGGTCCTTTCCGGCAATGTCTTCGATACTTTGAAACGCATCGACGCCATCGGCGACGACCTGGATATGAACCAGGGCGGCGGCTGCGGCAAGGGCGGCCAGTCGCCGCTGGCGGTGTCCAACGGTTCACCGCATATCCGTATCCAGCGCTGCCTGATAGGAGGCCGTTAATCATGGGCTTGTCACTTGAAAAACTCCTGGAAAAAGCGGCCGCGGTAGCCGAGCAGGCCGACCTGTATATAGTGGAAAGCGAAGAAACGCCGGTACACTTCGAGGCCAACCGCCTGAAAAGCCTGCAAGCCAAGCAGAGTTCCAGTGTCACCCTGCGCATCATCAAAGACGGACGGCTCGGCCTTGGGGTCAGCGCCCGGCCGGATGACGGTGAGAACATACTGGCCATGGCGCTGGAGACGGCGCGCTTCGGCCAGCCGGTGGATTTCGATCTCCCCGGCCCGCAGGATTATCCCGGGGTCGATACATGGGATGACGCGGTACTCAAAGTCAGCGCCGCCGAGATGGTCGAGATGGGTAAACGGATGATCTCCGCGGTCACTGAACGTTTCCCGGACGTGCTGTGCGACGGCGGCGTGGAGACGGCGCGGATGTCGGTGCGGGTGATGAACTCCCGCGGCGGCGGCACAGCCTATAAGAAAACGGTCATGGGTATCGGCGTCCAGGGCACCTGGGTGCGCGGTACCGATATGCTCTTCGTCGGTGACGGCGAGGATGACTGCCGCATTATCAACAATTCTGACGAAGTTATCGCCAACGTGCTGACCCAGCTTGAACGGGCCAGCCGGAACGTCCCGGTGCAGTCCGGCGAAATGCCGGTCATCTTCACCCCCTCCGGGGTGGCCAGCGCCTTCATACCGGCCCTGGCCTCGGCCTTGAACGGCAAGCTGGTGCTGGAAGGCGCCTCGCCGCTGGCGAAAAGGCTGGGCGAAACGGTCTTCGACGAAAAATTCTCCCTTTACGACGATGCCACGCTGCGGCTCCGCCCGTCATCCCGCCTGTGCGATGACGAAGGCGTGGCCAGCCGCCGCCTGCCGCTTATAGAGAACGGCCGGGTGACCAGCTTCTATTATGATCTGAAAACCGCTGCCAAAGCGGGCACGGCCAGCACCGGCAACGGCAGCCGCGGGCGGGGCGGCGCACCGTCGCCGTCCATTAACGCCCTCACCCTGACCCCGGGCGATACCAGTTTCGAAACCCTGCTGGCCGGCATCGAAGAAGGTCTGGTCGTGGAGTACCTCATGGGCGCGGAGCAGGGCAACGTCCTGGGCGGCGACTTCTCCGGCAACGTCCTCTTAGGTTACAAGGTGGAAAATGGTAAAATAACGGGAAGGGTCAAGGACACGGTTGTAGCTGGCAACATCTACAAACTCCTGAAGAACATGACCCTGGCCTCGGACGCCCGCTGGCAGGGTAATCTTTTTACCCCGTCCATCTTCTGCCCGGCGGTGTCGGTGGCGGCGAAGTAGCTGCGAGTTCCAAGTTACGAGTTATATAGCGTAAAGGAAATATTAAGTGACCAATCTGGTAAGGATACACGCCCGTCCCAAGCTTAAGGAACCATATATGCTGGCCGCCTGGCCGGGTATCGCCAACGTGGCCATGATCGTAGGTACCTACCTGGCGCATAAGCTCAATCCCAAACCCCTGGCCGAGGTGGTGGCGCCGTACTTTTTCGATCCCATCGGCGTGCTGGTGCAGAATAACCTGGTGGAGTCGCCACAGTTCCCGGAAAGCCGGTTTTTCTACTGGAAGAACAAGACCGGCAAACGGGACCTCATCCTGTTCCTGGGCGACGACCAGCCGCAGAGCAAGACCTATGAACTGGCCCATACCGTCATCGACGTCGCCGAGCGCTTCGGCGTCCGCCGCCTGTACACCTGTGCCGCGGCGTTGACCCGCATCCATCATTCGGAACAGCCGAAGGTGTGGGGCGCCGCCACTACGGAGAGCCTCCTTGAGGATATCAAAACGCATAACCTGGTGCTGGGGGGGGACTTGCAGATCTCCGGTTTGAACGGCCTGCTTCTGGGAGTGGCCAAGGATCGGAAGCTAGATGCCATGTGCCTGCTGGGCGAAGTGCCGCATTACGCCTCGCGCTTTCCCAACCCCACCGCCGCCCTGGCCATCGCCGAGGTGCTGCTCAAGATGCTGGATATCGATATCCCCCTCGATGAACTGAAGGAACAGGCGGCCGAAGCCAACAGCCGGCTCAAGGAGATGGCCTCCGAGGCCATGGGCGATTACATCGACTATTTTACCGAACCCATCTGGGAGCGCGGCGGCGAGTTCGAGGAGGATGAAGAGGATGACGAATCCGGCTCACAGAACTGACGGCGTCGAACCGTCATTCGAAAGCGTGCTTATAAAGCTCGCCGACACCGATGAAAAGCTTTCTAACGCCGAGATAGCCGCCCTCAGCCTGGCCTCTCCGGAGAAGGCGGCTCTTTTCAGCCGCTACTGGCCGGAAACTCCCCCGGAGCGCAAAGCGCTGGCGCTGGGGCGGATGCAGGAACTGGCCGAGGACGACGCCACGCTGGATTTCAGCGCCCTTTACCGCCGCATGCTGGGTGACCCCCTGCCGGTGGTGCGCGCGGCCGCCATCGAAGGTCTGTGGGAGACGGACGACCCTTCCCTGATCCGTAAAGTGTTACCGCTGATGGAATCTGACCCCGACGCCGGGGTGCGCGCCGCGGCGGCCGAGGTGTTGGGAAAATTCGTCATGCTGGCCGAATACGGCAAGCTCAGCTCAGAGACGGGGGATCTGCTTGCCGAAAAGCTGCTAAGTGCTTTCAACGATCCCGGTGAGGAGATTGAAGTCCGGCGGCGAGCCCTGGAAGCGGTGTCTTATCTTTCCCGGCCCGAAGTACGCCAGGCCATTACCGCGGCCTATGATTCCGGCGATCCCGTTTTCCGGGGCAGCGCCCTTTTTGCCGCCGGCCGCAACCTGGATCCGGGGTGGCTGGATATTCTCCTCGATGAGTTGTCCAGCGATTTACCGGATCATCGTTATGCCGCCGCGGTGGCCTGCGGCGAGTACGAGGATGAACTGGCGGTGCCGCAGCTCGTCCGCCTGACCGTGGATAACGACGTCGATGTGAAGATGGCGGCCATTGTCGCGCTTGGCCGGATCGGCGGGCCGGATGCCAAGAGTTGCCTGGAAGAGCTGGTTGAATCCGATGACGAGGCAGTGCGTGAGATGGCCGTGCAGTCATTGGAAGACCTGGCCGCCGGCGCCGATGTCCTGGACTTTTCCGCCGATACCGACGAGTAAAACGATGCGGGTTGAAAAAAAACTGCCGAAGATAGCCCTCCGGGCCAAGCGCCTGGATGATGCCGCGCTGGACTACCAGTGGCAGACCGACCTTGAGTTTTCCCGTCTGCACGTCCAGCCGCCGCTGACGTTGTCTTTCACTGAGTTCGCGGCCGAGTACGCTATCATACTCAAAAACCAGTGGCCGGGGCGTATCCAGTTTGCCATCGAAACCGGGGAAGGGTTGCATATCGGAGACTGCGCCTGCCATAACATCAACCGCGCCACCAAGGAGGCCGAGATTGGCATCAATATCGGCCGGCGGGAGTACTGGGGGCAGGGGTACGGCGTAGCGGCGCTCAGGGGACTGGTGGATTACACCTTTCGCCAGACCGATCTGCAGAAACTGCGTTTGCGGACGCTGCCTGACAACCTGAGGGCGCAGCGGTGTTTCGCCAAAGCCGGTTTTACTGTCGCCGGTTCGGTAAGGGAAGGCGAAGTGTCGTTCGTCCAGATGGAACTGACGCGCCGCGACTGGGAGAAGCAGGCTGAAAAACAATAATCGGCGAAAATTCCCAAAACTCTGTTTCCGCCCTCACGATTAGCCAAACGTCGGAGCGGATGCCCTTAGACCCTTGACAAGCCCTTGGCGGCTATGATATTATTCTACTTCGTCAGCGATTGACGGAGCACCTTAACAACTGGATAGCGGAAGGAAATAAAGCCAATTTTATTGCAGCGTAAATTCGTTTTTTAAATAGCTTGGAGAGTTTGATCCTGGCTCAGGATGAACGCTAGCGGCGCACCTTATGCATGCAAGTCGAACGGTTCCGACGCAAGTCGGGATAGTGGCAAACGGGTGAGTAATAGATAAATAACCTGCCTTTAAGTGGGGGATAACACTTCGAAAGAAGTGCTAATACCGCATGTGATGCTCTTTCATAAGAAGGATCATTAAAACCGCAAGGTGCTTGAAGAGGGGTTTGTCTCCGATTAGCTAGTTGGTGGGGTAACGGCCTACCAAGGCAATGATCGGTAGCTGGTCTGAGAGGATGGTCAGCCACACTGGAACTGAGACACGGTCCAGACTCCTACGGGAGGCAGCAGCAAGGAATCTTGGGCAATGGGCGAAAGCCTGACCCAGCGACGCCGCGTGAGGGATGACGGCCTTCGGGTTGTAAACCTCTTTTCTCAGGGAAGAATAATGACGGTACCTGAGGAATAAGTCTCGGCTAACTACGTGCCAGCAGCCGCGGTAATACGTAGGAGGCGAGCGTTATCCGGATTTATTGGGCGTAAAGTGGGCGTAGGTGGTCCTTCAAGTCAGATGTGAAATCTCCCGGCTCAACTGGGAGGGGTCATCTGATACTGTTGGACTTGAGTATGGCAGGAGAAAACGGAATTCCCGGTGTAGTGGTGAAATGCGTAGATATCGGGAGGTACACCAGAGGCGAAGGCGGTTTTCTAGGCCAAAACTGACACTGAGGCCCGAAAGCGTGGGGAGCGAACAGGATTAGATACCCTGGTAGTCCACGCCCTAAACACTGGGTACTAGGTATAGGGAGTATCGACCCTTTCTGTGCCGAAGCTAACGCTTTAAGTACCCCGCCTGGGGAGTACGGTCGCAAGACTAAAACTCAAAGGAATTGACGGGGGCCCGCACAAGCAGCGGAGCGTGTGGTTTAATTCGATGCTACACGAAGAACCTCACCAGGGTTTGACATGTTAGAAGTAGTGAACCGAAAGGGGATCGACCTGTCAAGTCAGGAGCTATCACAGGTGCTGCATGGCTGTCGTCAGCTCGTGCCGTGAGGTGTATGGTTAAGTCCTGCAACGAGCGCAACCCTTATTGCTAGTTATATTCTCTAGCGATACTGCCTCGCAAAACGGGGAGGAAGGTGGGGATGACGTCAAGTCAGCATGGCCCTTATACCCTGGGCTACACACACGCTACAATGGATGGTACAATGGGTTGCCACCGGGCGACCGGGAGCTAATCCCCAAAACCATCCTCAGTTCGGATCGCAGGCTGAAACCCGCCTGCGTGAAGTCGGAGTTGCTAGTAAACGCGTGTCAGCATAGCGCGTTGAATACGTTCTCGGGCCTTGTACACACCGCCCGTCACGTCATGAAAGCTGGTAACACCTGAAGTCGATGGGCTAACCCGCAAGGGAGGCAGTCGCCCAAGGTGGGACTGGTAATTGGGACGAAGTCGTAACAAGGTAGCCGTAGCGGAAGCTGCGGCTGGATCACCTCCTTTCTAAGGATGTTGAGAACTTCGGTTCTCCATTCCTAGGTCGATCTTCGACGCAAGTCGAAGTACAAAATTGACCCGAATTTCCTTCCGCTATCCAGAGGTTAAGGTCTCAGTGTTTTAAGATGCTTTTTAGCGGCGAGTCAGATCTGACTCGCCGCTTGATTTTAGTAACGGTACTGGGTTAGAATTACCTTCGTTCGTTTCATCCCCCGGGCCATTAGCTCAGTTGGTTAGAGCGCGGTCCTGATAAGACCGAGGTCCCTGGTTCGAGACCAGGATGGCCCACCATTTACGATTAAAAAGCGGTTTCCGGCCTTCCCCAAGCCGAAACAAATATGGTTGTAGAACTCGGTCTTGCACAGAATTCACACGATTGCGCAGTCACGGCTCTAGACCTCGGTCTTTTAACAAATTCCGAGCAATTACCTAGCTTATTAAAGCTATATCTCTATTCATGCCAGGTCGAAGGAAAAGCCACCGGAACATTGGACGGATATTCTAGACGGATTCAGTCATTTATCGACTTTCTGCAGTCAGCTCAGTTACCGCTGGAATCTTCTAAGATCCAACCGAATCATGTAAAGCTGTATTTCTATTCACTTTACGAACGGAAGCTGGAGCCGTCCACCATCAATGTCCACTATCGGGCATTAAAGACTTTCCTGCTGTGGCTGAAGGGTGAAGGTTACGTCACTGCTAATCTGATGGAGCGCCAGAAGCCTCCTTCAATTCCCCGGAAGGTAGTTAAGCCGTTCAGTATGGGAGACATAAAGAATATGCTGACGATCTGTTCCGGCAACGGCTTCCTGGACATCCGCAACCGGGCCATCATTCTGCTGCTGCTGGATACCGGGTTGAGGTTATCAGAGCTGGCCAATATCCAGCTGGCCGATATAAATCTGCAAAAAGAGACAATCCGGGTAATGGGTAAAGGCTCTAAAGAGAGATACGTGAGGGCGGGTCGTGATGCTCAGAAAGCTCTTTACAAATACCTGCTGCAACGCAAGGATAGCTACCCATGCCTATGGCTGACCGAGGAACGGACACCACTGGCCAAAGGATCCATCCAGACTTTCATCAAGCGGATCTGCAAGGAGGCAGGGGTGAAAGGCTGCCGGCCGGGACCGCACACTTTCCGCCATACCTTCGCTACCAGGGCGTTGATGAATGGTGCCGGTGAGTTTGAGGTGCAGTCATTACTCGGTCATAGCACCTTGGTAATGACTCGTAGGTACACTTCCGGTAGTGTCCCGTCAAGTGGTGTAAATTCATGATTGGTGGTTTCCCGAATCATTAAGGTTGTAAAGCCATGATAAGGGGTTCCTCCTGCGCCCCTTCCAGCGTTTTCTTCATCGAATCCACAGAAAAGTAGCGACGTCCG
>NZ_JBDLLU010000022.1 GCF_039749495.1 Dehalogenimonas sp. THU2
GTCGATACCCTAAGCGACAAAGAGGTCGCGTCACTGACCAGGCGGGATGTATTGGATATCGTGTCCGGGCGGTATGATGACGAGCTGTTGACTGATATTCAAAACGCCCTGGGCGTGATTTCAACCCGAAATGTGTATTATTCCATGCCCCGGACTTTTAATTTAGCCTCAATCCACCAAGAAATGGAATCAATGGCCGCCCGTCACGGGCTGAAATCTGTTGTGATTGATTATTTACAGCTCATTGAAAACTCCAACAACCGGAGCAATACCAGCCGGTATCAGGAGCTGGGCGAGATTACCAAGACACTGAAACGGTATGCGTTGGAATACAACGTGCCTATCCTGTTGCTTTGCCAGCTCTCCCGCGGCCTCGAGAACAGGGCGAATAAGCGCCCTGTTAAATCTGACCTGTATGAATCTAAACGGCCAGAGCAGGACGCTGATGTTATTCTCCTGCTGCACCGTGTTGACCGGTATTACACCAAAGAGGATTGGGAAGCCGATTATCGCAGTATGGGCGAGGAGTACGGTTGGACGCATGTATATCCTGACGGGGCATACCCAGAGGGAATCGCCGAGATAATCATAGACAAGCAGCGCATCGGCGGCACCGGCAACCGGCGCATAGTCAAAGCCCGGTGGGATGCCGACCGCCAGTGTTATCAGAATCTTGAATATGCGAGGGCCAGATGAAGCTTCAAAAAACAGGGCGATTGGTGGATTATCAAACCCAAAAATGGTAAGACGATCTACACCAAAGATCACCCTGTAGGGGCATCCCCATCAAACGATTGTCCGGCCGAATTAATAGCATTCCATCAGAGATTCGTAGAAGCCAGAAACTACGAAAAAAAGCTTATTTTTTTCGGTTTTATTTTAGGGGTTGGGTTTATGACTTTAGGGATTATGATGGTGATGATGCTATGAAAGTCGCATTATACGCCCGTGTCAGCACCCGGGACAAAGACCAAAACCCGGAAGTACAGTTGGATCTGATGCGCCAATACTGCGCGACCAACAACTTCGAAATATTCGGTGAGTATGTTGATGAAGCCTCGGCCACCGACTACATCAAGCGGGACGGCTGGGCCAAGTTGATGAAGCATGCCGCCACCCGCCGGTTTCAGATGATTATCGTCTGGCGCATGGACCGCGCATGGAGAAGCCTCATCGATGCGGTAACCACCATGCAGGATCTAAAAAACAAAGGCATTGATTTCCGGGCGGTCAGCCAGGGGGCCATTGATACTTCCACCCCCATGGGCAATTACATGTTTCAGGTCCTGATGGCCGCCGCGGAATTTGAAAGAGAGACCATCCGGGTCAGGGTGGTGGAATCAGTTGACCATTATAAGAGGGTCGGAACGAAATCGGGGAAGCCTTGGGGTAGGCCAAGGAGGTCTGTGGACTTCAACAAAGTTTTAGAAGCCTTACGGAATAATAACTGGCGGTGTAACAGGGCGGCTGCATGGTTATCTGAGCAAACCGGTGAGACTTATGTCCCCGGATCTGTTTGGAACCGGGTTAATGAGGTCGCCGCGGAGTCCGGCATGACGGTCCGGCAGTATATCGCCGCGGCCAAGGCCGAAAGTTGCCATGGAGGTGGAAAGTAACGATGGAAGTTTATGAATTCCTCCAAAAATGCAGCCTCCCTTACGAGGCGAAAGTAACTCACGCCAAACAGCGCGCGCGTGAGTTCTTTGATCGATGCGACGGCAAGGTCTTTGTTTCGGTCGGAGGCCTCGATAGCATAACCCTCACCTATTTCGTGCGGGAGTTCGTCAACGGCGATATTCCGGCCGTGTCTGTATCCAGCCTGGAAGATAAGACCGTCCAGGATGTTCACCGGCTGATACCCAACATGATCATCCTGAAGCCTGAAAAAAGCAAGGTCGAAGTCATCCGCGAGTACGGTTACCCCGTCATCTCAAAAGACAAGGCCAGTAAGATCAAACTACTTCAAAACCCAACTGAGAAAAACACCACCGTCCGGCACGCCATCATAACAGGTGAGACCGGCGCATTGGGCGGATACAAAACTATCGCAACCGGTTCACGCATGCGGCTGCCCCAGAAGTGGCTTGATCTATTCGGTGGCCCGGCGAATGAACAATATGGGACGAATTACCAAACAGCGCCCTTCCGGGTCAGCGATGACTGCTGTTATCACATGAAGGAAAAACCGTGTGACCGATACTCCCGCGAGACCGGCAGTTATCCATATATGGGTCTTATGGCTTCCGAGGGCGGCCAGCGCCAGAAGGCGTTGGTTAAAAACGGCTGCAACTATTACGGGAAGACAGTAACCAGGTCCTGCCCGTTCGCCATCTTCTCCCGGCAGGACATTCTCCGGCTTGCCTTGGATCTAAAAGTACCAGTGCCGGCCATCTATGGCGAAATTGCACGACAACCGGACGGGTCATTGGAAACGACTAAGGCCAAGCGAACCGGCTGTACCATGTGCGGCTTCGGCATTCATATCGAAAAGAGGCCGCACCGTTTCGACCGGCTGCGCCATACCAACCCGAAGGAATGGCGTTTCTGGATGTATGACATGGGTTGGGGCAAGGTGCTGGACTACATAGGCGTCGGATGGGAAGACGAAATAGAGACACAGGGGGAACTCTTGATTGACTGGAATGAGTTCTATAAAAACACTACAAATCCCCCCTCCCAAAAAGCGCCGGTTTTAATCGGCGCGGACGGTCCGGAAACCGAATACTACAAAAGAGGTGTTTTGTAACATGTTGTATGCCGTGAAAGATGGAGATGCCAGGGTAATCGCCCTTCATAAAAGGCATTACTCAAGGCGTGAATATAAAGACGGCAGGGATCATAAGAGGATTGTCGGCCCCGGAGCGCGTATGGTCTTGTTGTCTCAAGATTGTAGGGAATTGTTTATCTGGCGGAAGTTTATTGATGCATCAGGGCAACAAGGATTGAATTGCTCAATATTTAGGAATGAGGGAAATAGGTTATCTTCAGAAGTTATATTAGAAGCTGAGGAACTCGCTAGGCAACGTTGGCCCACCGAACGTTTTTATACCTATGTAAATTCTAAAAGGATAAAGTCATCCAATGCTGGTTGTTGTTTTAAGAAGGCAGGCTGGAAAGTATGTGGAACAACCAAGGGCGGATTGGTAATACTTGAAAAATCGGTTACATAATAAAAATAGGGCGTTGGAAAATGTTGAATAAGCGAATCAAAGATAAATACGGAAACCCAAGTTTGTTCTAAGGTTTAGGAGTTAAAGATGGTGACTGTAAAAATGGTTGTACATTTCAAGGAAGGATCAGAAGTGGACTTAAAAACTTGGGATAATTTTTACAACCGAATGGCTTCCAAAAACCACCCCGCCGAAACCCCCGAAAATCACGATGGCGCCGGTGCGGATCCGGTGACTTCCAAAAAGGAATGTTTTTAGAAGAAATGGCCGCTGTTAGATGCCCTGAACCGCCAGTACAAGACAATTATATCGTCGCCCTGGGGGATTTGTTGGACCAGTGTTCCGATGAACTCTCCCCGGCTGGCGATGGCTGTGACCGCTGCTCCTGCGCCGGTGAGTGTTGTGACATTTGGGAAAGGATTGAGCCTAAGAGACACAACCGGCTGTCATCCATTGAGGCCGTGGGTTTAATGAGGGAATTCTCTATGCTTCGCCTGCGGCGTCAGCTGCGGTTACCGCTTAAATAGACTGATGATACCCAGTACTGTACCGGCGTTGATGGGGTATAGAATTACCCACTTGACGACCGACCAGCCGCCCTCAAGGAATGAGTAATCCCACAATAGCAGCCTCGGCAGGGCATAGGTGAAGAACCCGATAGTTCCCCCCACAACATTCAAAACAAACACCCCAATGTTACCGATCACATTATCGGTGAATTCATGGGCTGTGAATCCGGTTAAAGCGTTCATCAGATTTTGCTCCGGGGCGCCAAACCAGCTCCCCTCCAGAATGAAGCACATCATCTGGCCTATCATATAGGTGAATACCAGCCATACCAACCACTGGGGGCGCATTAGATACTCACCTTCTTACGGTTGGCCATCTCGCCCAGGGTAACTACTCCAATCGGCACCAATCCCCAAAGCCCGGAGCCGATGACTACACCAAAGAATACATTCCAGATGATACCGGCAAAGGCCGATGGCATCAGCTTTCGGGTGTAGCGGTAGCCGATCATAGTGATGACCGCCCCGCCAAGGTACACAAATGGCAGCCAGACTATCTCCTGCGGGATTGATTGGTTGTCCAGGTAATCATTAATCGCTGTACCGATACCTGGTAAATCCTCGGCGTGCAGGTCAACGTAAAACATTGAGAACACCGCGGGAATATCATCATCTGAGACTATATCCGGAGCGGCGTCCTCACTACCAGAGTCAAATACTGACTGATTGGCCGCGCCGTAGCTCTTAATCACCGCGGTTACATCAGCGTCGGTAGTGGTGGTCCGGAAGGTTGGCGTGGCGTCGTTCCCGTTGCCGGACTGGTCTGTAAAGGTGGTGTCATACTCCCAGTACCAATGCCCGACCAGTGTTCCTCCGACGGTGATTTTGACGTAGTAAACGTATGGCATGACGTTATTGGCAAACATCACCCAGTCATTTGCATTGTCAGGGACAGAAGCACCAGCCAAAGCTGTGGAATCTTCTTCTACTCCATCAACATAGAGTTTTAAGTTTGTAGTATCTGCTGTTACTTTGAGTATGTGTTCGCCGGATGATACTGATGATGATGTTGTAATAATAGTACTTGAAGGCCCTATTGCTATTGTCGTAGTCACAAAGTTAATACTACCAGTTGCGGAAAACGCCCCTGGGTCTTCCGTATAATTCGTGCTGGTTTTATACCCAGATGCAACTTTTATACTTGCGGCTGGAGAACCCCCTAATCCCTGGGAAATACTAGTATAACCACTAGGATAACCAGTTACGTTATATGAAGGGTTCTGATAATGAGTGACAGCAAGCCATACATTATCATTTGTCCCAGCGGTATGAGAAGGTGGGTTAGGGGATGTTCCCGGAGACCCTGTGGTACTGATTGTCGCAGTAGGAATACCGCCGCCATTATCTATCCTGTACGCTTGACTACCTAACAAACAGGAGGTTGAAGCATTGACTGAGATACTGGCACCCTCTGAGCCATCTGACACTTTGTAATAGGCATAACCAGAAACATTCGCACCCCCTACATTTTCCGCATATATTTGATTCCACCCAGCCGGAAACGTTAATGTAATTCCAGCAACTGAATAATTAACAGTCACTAATACAATTAACATATCTCCACTTTCAACGCCAGACGGCATCGTTATAGAATGTGTACTTAGTGAATCTGGATTATAACTATTTGTAGTTGTTCCCTTTGTAGGTGAGGATGCTGATGTAATGCTTGCTGTCACGCTCCCTGCTCCGTCTGATGCCAGAGTAAACGCACTATCTTTTGCTACTATATCCCCGGCAACTGAGGTATCAACATATCCTGATACTTCAATCTCAAAGTCATCGCCCAATTCCAGACTGGCATCATCCGGCACCGTCATCCCCCCAGCCCCCGGGAAGTACGCGATAGCGCCGCCCATGGCCGTGGTACCGCCGGTGTACAGGTTGTAATTGGCAGCGGAGTTCTGGCCAATCTGCGGGATGAAGAACATCCACGGATCCCCGTCCTGCCCTGGCATGAAAGCCACATCCTCCCCGGCTGCGTTCTGCATGGCCACGTTGGTGAAGTTGCTATTGATATATGCCCCATCCAGCAGTCCCTGAGTGCTCAAAGTGAACGGTACGCTGACATTCTGAGCGGTGTAACTGGTGTTAGTGGCCGTAATGGCCGCCTTGTACAGCGCTCCGGTGACCGTGGAGGCGATAACCGGTGCTGAGACGGTCAGCAGCACCAACCCGGTAATAATAAGCCCGTAGAATCGCTTCATGACTTGTCTCCTATGACTATGTACCCGGTGGCCAGCCCGTATATCAATACAATAACTGCCAGCGCGGCCGGGTGAAGTAAACCGAGAGCCGTGGCTCCCGCTAATACATGAGAGTTGGCCACCATGGCCGCCTGGTTGTCGGATATCCAAGCGAAGCCCCAGACAAAGAAGCCAATACAGATAATCAAAGTAATCAAGCTGGTCAGGATAATCCAGTTATCCAAGCTAAACAGCTCCTGAAGGCCATCAAGAGCATCCCCAACCATGGTTCCTTCCCATTGAGCGCCCCAAGAATCAGCCATGGCAGTAGTCCATCCTCTCCTATCCGTATTGATAGTCTGAGTCTTTACGCTGAATATCTGAGGGGCCAATGTTTGTAAGCCTGGTATGGTTCCTTTACCGTAAGCAGCCCCGGTATCGTTAAGGATAGTACCCTGAACAGTCTCGGTTAAGAGTTTAACGCTCCAATCAACCTCAAGCTCCTGACAGACAGTAATAATCCAGTCTCCTAAGAGTTGTTGGTTCTCAGTTTTGGTTTCTAATTGAGAATAATCAGTAGTAACAAGGGTATAACTGATTTCAGGTGGAGTCTCCCAGTATTGGGGGTTCCCTGCCATTATAAGGACTAAGGATGACTCCCAATCAGGTGCTGATAGTGGGTCAAAGTAAAAAGCAGAATAGCCCATGTCATACCCTGAATTGTTATAAGCATAAGGTTCCACCGCCCCGAGCTGAGTGACTCCATCATCATCCATCAACCGGAAGTGGAATAGTTTATTGGCCGGAGTTGTCGGTTGTCCGCTGGTATAAGCGATGGTGTACTTAAAGGCAATCAACACATCATCAGTCACCGAGACGTTGGTCACTGCTTGAACTGAATCAATAGTGAAGGTCGTCGGTGACGCTGGGTCAACCGCCAGTACCGGAGACGATGCTCCGAGTACCAGCACCACTGCCAACGGCAGGGCTAGGAGGCGGCGGTAGATTTTTGTTTGGATCTGATTTCTTCTGCACATTTCATTATAGCCAATACATGCACCGGCTCACGGGGGTAGGCATGGCCGGTGCGCCACGCCCAGACACTCACCCTACTGACATTCAGGGCTTCAGCCAGAGCAGATGGACTACGCTCATAGTGAGCGAGGATAAGATTGATATCATCCTTCAACCTGAGTAGCTCTGTCATGGCGGTGCCGATAGTCCGAATGGGAATGCGTCGTGTGCGCTTTTGTTTTTTCTCTTCCAACATGGACTCAAGATACATTGGCTTTCCTCGTTTATCAAGGTATTTTGCTTATTATTAGATAATGTTCGGAATAATCGTTAAACAAGCTTAACGATTGCCAAAAATCACCTTCTACAATGACTGGAAAACGTGCCGGAGCGTTGAAAGGAGGTGAATAATTTGAAAATATTCGGAATCGTTGGAGCCTTTTTCGGCGTTATCCTCCTTTTTGCCGCCATGCCGACGTTTATGGGTTCCCTGGATGAAGTCAAGGTTGATCCTGTAACTCAAGCGTTTGAGACAGTTACAACCGGAGTTGGGGAACTTACAGCTGACGTAGTGCTAACTCAGGATCTTTACGGGAACCGCACTACTTCTGTTAATACCGTCACATCTGACAATGTCCTCGATACCCCTGTTGCCTCCACCTATACCTCGGCAACCAATACCCTGACTGTCTCTGGCTTGGTGGCATCAGACACTCGCACTATCACAGTCAACTACAACGTTGACGCTTTATCCGACTGGACAATGATGAGTCTGCTGATTGGCTGGGCTCCTGCATTGTTCGTGATCGGCGTGTTTGCGCTGATTGGCGGCACAATCTTTGCCGCTACCCGGCGCGGTGCCGGTTAAATCACGGTTTCAAATGGACTAACCATACAAAATTTAGAAACAGAAAGGGGGTGAATTAAGTGAGAACTGCAGTAAAAATCTTTGGAGCTGTCCTTCTGATCATCTTCCTGGCGGCGATGACTCCGGAAATGTTAACTTCTCTGGCCACTGTAACAGCTGATGTCAACATCGCTGACTACACGCTGTTGGAAATGGTGGTCAACTGGGCTCCCGCTCTGCTGTGGATTGGTGCTCTTGGGGCCGTATTCTTTATGGTCTTCAATGAGGTCAAAATGCGCAGAAGCGGTGGGGCTTCAACCAGTGGTGGCAAATCCAAGAAACTCCGCTAGTCTCACTTAATCGCAACATGGGTAAAGGCTTATTCGGGTTAGGAAAAAACAAACGGGAACACGGCGTACTACTCCTTACGGAGGACAGCCGACTCCTGGTGTTGTCGCTACCCGTCGAGGTCGGTTGCGTGAGAGATGACACGGCACAACAGGCGTGGGCGCTACTATCGGACGATTGCTTTCCGCAGCGGGGCACCAATGTTCCGTTCATTTTAGCAAGCGAAAGAGATGTAGCGCCCATTCCGTTGGATGGTAATAAATCGAATCAGGATGATTCAAAGAAACTGGTATCCCAAATCTTCAAGGAGCGCCGAAAACAGGCACACAGTGTCTCGGAATCCGATTTCAAAAAGGACCGCATGTCCGACATTTTACAAACAATGATTTACGGAACAGGTTCAACTATTCTCGGCATGTTACTCATTGGGCTGGCTGTAAATTCTGACCGATTACAGTGGCCATTTTAAGGAATATTAAACATGGCAAAGACAAACGCAATAGTAATTGATAGGCAAAAAGGATGGGGAGCAGAAACGCTTCCTGAAACAGACCTCAACGTAAATTGGAAGAAACGACTGGTCGGGAATCGTTGGTTGCCGGTAGTGATTCGGCAAACTGATGAATCCGGCAAAGTTACATATACCCAACCCGAAATTCCCAAGGACGTTAAGGCACCGCCTGAGAAATTATGGAGAGCGCTTACCGCCATCTTCCAGATCTGTCAGCGCTTGTTCCCCGGTGACAGCCAATTATGGAAAAAAGCCAAACTGGTATCACTGTTTGTGTTCTTGGGGGTGCTGGGTTTCGTTCTGATAGTGGTGGGAACTGAAATGATAGGACCGGCTTAATTATGGCTGTAGCAAAAAGAAACGGTAAAAGCAAAGAGAACCCAAAGGGCACCGTACCCGAGGTTAATGCTGCCGGTGTCACCCCTGACTTTACTGATAATAGTCCCCCGCCTGGCGGTTTAACCCGAGAGATGCTGGAACAAGACTTGACCACCATGGGCACACCGTCAATAACTCGCGAGCTGCTGCATACCGGTGATAACCCGGAAACGCTTTGGATGCGGACCATCATCGTCAACAACAAAGCCGCCAACAAAGCTGAAATGAAACTGGACGCGGCGCTGGCTTACTTCGACCTTTGTGATGAATTCGGGGACGAGGACGGCAAAGCCTATATCAGGCGCAAGCTGGCTGGTTGGGCTTCTATCAACGGCACGGCCAGAGAACAAGCTGTCTCTGCCGCCATTGGTGAACGTTATCGCATGGCTGCCTCCCGAAACGGTGAAGGGAAGCAAGCCGGACCACCAAAAACACTATAAAAACAATTAGGAGTGATAAATGGTTGCCATTTGGGGATTCATAGGACCGGAAGGCGCTGGTAAAACCACCGGTATGACCTATTGGATGGAACGCCACATGCTCACCAAGAACAAGTATGGGCAAGGCGGCCAATGCCGGACATTTCCGGGGTATGAGCTTTACACGCCCAACGGTCAATTAGTCAAAGAGATCAGCACCAAAAGCCTGGTGACAGAATTGGCACAACTGAACAATGTAATCGTTGGCATTGACGAGATACAGCAATTCAATGACTCATCCCGCCATATGACAGTAATCAACCAACTCACCGGCTACGTTGGCATGCAGCGCCGGAAAGTCGGTCTAGGGATATTCTATACCCTCCAGAATTGGCAATGGCTCTATGACCGCATGCGTTGGCTGACTCACTTACTGACAGTGTGTTCTGACCTTCACTTCTCACCGTGGGGTCGGGAGAATCATATTCCCCAGGGAACGGTGATGAAGATGGTGACTTATGATTGCAAAGGCTTTTTAACCGGCGAGCCATGGTCACAATTAAACACTGCACTTTTACGGCCGAAACATCTATTTCCGTATTACCGCAGCTACAATGTCATTGATATATTCGAGGGTCAAGAGCAGATAAAAGTAAAGAAACGGGTCACTATGTTTGACCTTAACCAACCCGGCAACCCATCCGTTGAGCAATTAGCCGAAGCTTCTCAGGTCCCGGCCGGTATGAATACACCGGCCATGTCTCATAACGACCTGGGCAACCTCACCCAGGCGCTATATGACAGGGGTATGAGTCAGAGCGAGATAAATAAACTACTACGAGGGACAAACTCATGAGCGACGAAGCAGCCGAACTCTTAGGTCAAACGCTGGCTGATGCTATTAACGCGCAAGGCGACGCAATAAGCGCCGCCCTTCAATCTGCAATAACAAGCTCGATGGCTGATGCCGTGGCGGCCTTCATCGGTCTATTGATAGTAGCCGGAATTGTTTCCATCGCCATGATCATGAAGGACAGCGAGGGGAATCGGGATCCAATTCTGTTTCTGATGGCCGGTATGGGTATCATCGTTTATGCGATAAGTATATTTGACCCAACCATCGCCCAGAATGTGCACTTCAACGCGATATTGGTCGCAATCGTTGGGATGTACTTGGCTGTCAAAGCGGCAGTGTTCGCGTTCAGTAAAGGCCGCTTTGACAGCGACGGAGGTTAATTATGGCTAGTATCTGGGATAGCAGCGGCTCAAAGGTTATTAAGACTCAAACAACCATTGACCCCGGACTTCTGAAAGCGGCTGAACAAGCCAAGAACAATACTTCCGGCTCTACTACTACCGCCGGAACCACCACTGAGATGGGCGCGGCCCGGTTAGCGGATAAGAACGGCGGCAAGCCGTCTGATTACCTTGGACTCACCGCGGCGCAGCTGGCGGACAAACTCGGCGGTAAGCCGTCTGATTATAAACTCTATGTGCCGGCCGATACTTACATTCCCCCGGCATCGGCAGTAACTCCCCCCAGCGGAACTTCCGCGGCCCTTGACCCCGGGCTGCTAAAGGCTGCTGAGGAACAGGCAAAGAAAGCGTCATCACCGCCGCCAGGTCAAAGTGATATCACCGTATCTGAAGCTAAAACACCGGAACCGGCGGGTACTAAACCACCGCCTGAACCGGTGAAAGCCACAGATTTGGATTCTAGCGCGCCGGTTTCTTCAATTAAGGTTGCTCCAGAGGGAATGTCCACGACAGCAGCTTTATCCTTGGGGATGATGCCTGCTGAAACTGCCAAGAACCTTGGTGTTGAAGGTGGTTCGGTTAGTGTTGAAACTATCAAACAAAACAACCAGGTGTCAGCAGACGCAGCCAAACAGATCCAAATCGCTATCAATCAATCGAAGGCCAGAGAACTGGCTGATATCACTGGGCTCAAGCCGACTCAAATACTCAAAGATGATGGTTCTGTAAATTCATTATCGGTTGCTGATGCTTTGGGCGGCAAACCAAGTGACTACAAAACTATTGATGATGTACTGGAAGCATCGACACTGCAGGACTCAGGGGCGATAAAAGACAGGGTTAAAGAGATCCTGACTTTTGGGCAAGCCACAACAAAGACATTCAACCAGGACGATCTGGTCAAGGAATACCAAGCAAATGCTGCTGAGGCATCCAAAGCAGGGCTTGTCATGGTAGAAAGCCAGCAGGAATATGTTACCCGGGTGCTGAATTCACAGGCTAAGACAGGTGAAGTCGTTGGCGATTTTGCTTTGGGTATGGTACCGATCGTCGGCACCATCGCCTTCTGGGATAAAATGGACACCGGCGGCAAGGTTTTTTCAGCCGGACTGGATTTATTAACCTTTATCCCGCTGGCTGGAATTGCTGGGGCAGCTGTCAGGGCTGGGAAATCCACCGCTAAAGGTGTCACTGAAGCGCTGATAGCTGAGGCAAGGGCACCACTGACGACTATTACACGCCCGATAGACACAGCGAAAAGTGTACTTTACCCGATAGAAACCATGGTAAAACCAAGTAAAATCCCGCTATCAGCTTTGGAAGTTCAGGAATCCACGGTCCGGTTAGGTGTAGCCACCGATTTGAAGGTTACGCCTAAAGCAGCTATGGAATTACGTGATGATATCACCATGGCTCAGATCTCAGGTAAAACACCGAAAGCAACAGCACCAAGTGGTACACAAGTTGCATTAACCAATAAAGCCATCAACACTACTATCGCTCCAGCGGTGGTACATTCTACGCCCGATATCAGGCCATTCTTAAATGGAATTGAGATTATTCCCGGTCTTGAGGGTAAAGGCCTATTTGTGGCCCCGACTCTACACACTAGATTTACCCGTTCATCGGCGTTTGGTTTGGTGGGTGGAGAGAAAGCAGTTCCGGGAGCTTTAATAATCACTGATCCGAAAATCCTTAAACAATTAAAACCATCAGGCAAGGTTTACAAGGGAACTGTTGAGATCGAAATGACACTGCCTGCCGGTGTTAAACTTCCACCGCCGTCACAAATGATGATGACCAGGGCAGCAGACGGCACCAAATTAGTGATGCCTGTATTTGGGCCAAAACTGACAGCTCAGCAAATATCAAAAATGAAGATTGTCGGTGCTGCCGATACCGTCCGTGATATTTTCCGTCCGGCCAAAAGTGTTAAGGGCGGTAAAGCTGCTTCCAAAGCATATGATGAATTACTTGAGAACAACGCATTGTTAAAACAGGCTAAGGCGGATCTAAAAGCTCTTAAAAAACAAGGACAAACGACAACCCCCACAGCCAAACAGCTTGTTAAAGACATCAAACGGATGGATGCAGAGCGCATCCGTTTGGAACGAGCTGCTCGTATTTCTAATACAGGGGCCACTGCTCGTGTTGGGTTAAGATATGCTGCCAGAACAATGCAAGAGGAAGTAAGAGACGCCACCAGAACAGCCAGAGCCGGTGAATCAACACGGGCTTCTACCCGCCCGGCCAGAAGTGGGGCAGACACAGCTCGAGGACGAACGTCAACCCGGGGTGGTAACAGGGCTGTATTTGGGGGTGGTGTCGCAAGAGGAAGAACCGATAATGACCGTGGGCGTGGTAAAACCGGAAATCGCTCAGGAGTTGACGATAGTCGTCGGGTACCAGGTGATAATAGGCCGCCAACACCACCGGATCGTAGGCCTCCGGATGACAATCGGCCGCCTCCTCCACCGCCGCCGGTACCTCCGCCTCCACCTCCTGTTCCTCCACCGAGGAAGGGTGATAAACGAATATCAACTAAGGGCGATAATGGCTCTGATGAACCACGTATAAAAATGGGGATTGGAGACGTTGCATGGCGCCAGGGCCTTTGGTGGATCGTAAAGCGTAAAAACGGTGAAACTATTTATACCAGGCGTCCGCCGGAAGGTGCAAAGCGATTTGACGGCACTCCCAAGGAAACATTTTTTACCCGGGGTGACAAACCGCCTCAGGAATTAGAGCACGAAATGGGCGTAACTGAAGCAAAGATTGACTTGACCAAGCAACCAAAGATAGAATTTATTGAAAACAAGCCGCCGAAGGTAGTTAAACAGACCATGCCGCGCAATATCCGGAGGCAGCTGGGAATGAGGTAGCTTGAGTGGAATGGATTGATTCAATAACAGCCACCCAAATAGGCATCTTTTTAATAGCTACTTTCGTCATAATGATGACCGGTGCTGTTATTTGGGGCCACATCATGCGAAAACGTGACCTCAACAGAAAATATTGGTTTATTGCCCGCCGAGAAGTTCAGGATCCTGACAATGTTATTATCGCAGGCCCGTTTGAGGACAGTGTTAGGTCAATTCTCTATATTACCAAACACCCTAATACAAAAATTATCATGCAAGCATTTCAATATGAACTCCCAGCCCGAGACGTAAAAACTGCTCAAGAACTAATACTCGAAGGCGTTCCGTATATCAGGGAGTTTCAGCCACAATTCCCTGACAGAGTTCCGTCCCTCAACTAACCCCCAAACCCTACCGCCAGACGCTTCTAAAAAGTATTTGAAGGCCGTTTAGCCGCGCTAAAAGTGGCAAAAATACTAAGATTTTTCTTGCATTAGGACCACTTAATATATAGAATGTAACAAACAACCCACCCAGTATTAGTCCTGGGGAGGATATGATGAGTGTATTGACTGGCAGGCAAATTCAGCGCCTGATTGAAGAAAAAACCCTTAAAATTGAACCGTTTGATACCAAATTGTTGGAACCGGCAACATATGACCTCCGACTGTTCTATAAAGTACTCGCAAGTCCGGTCGGAGAAACCAACCTTGGGAAAGTGGTTGACCTTAGAGAAAATCCCGATGGCTGTGAAGTTCTCCCCGGGCAAATGATAGCGATTCTATCCTATGAAACAATATCGCTCCCATTAAACTTAACAGGTCGGTTTGGTATAAGGTCTGCATTTGCACGTAAAGGAATGAATGCTTTTGGTGGTCTTCAATTAGATCCGGGTTTCCGCGGTCGTTTGATGATGAATCTCATCAATGTGGGACCAGAACCAATCTCTATTTACAATAAAGAACCCGTTTTTTCTGTTGAATTCAGCAAACTTGATGAAGATGCCGCTGTCGGATATTCGGGTCCTTTTCAAGATCAAGATGATTTCCCGGCTGATCAATACAATTACATTTTGTCTGCCCGAACGACTAGCCTTGCAGAAATTCCCACTCTTCGAGCTGGACTAGGCCGGTTAAGTGGTCTTTTAGAAGAATTTAATGAATTACTCCCAGATCCAGACGCTAATCTGGAATTGATGCCAGAAATTGAATCAAAATTAAATAATTCAAGGAGTTTACCACGCCAATCGTTATTGACATCCAACGAAATCAGAGCTCGTATTGGATGTTAATTGATGGCATTGCTATTTGACCCACAGGCCTTCGAATCAGTTCCAAGACAAGATGCCAGACGCTTAGCAAGTAAATGTGACTGGTTGTGGAAATACCGAAAGGACGTGGACCATCATCCCCTATCTAACAACCTGAGTGGATTGTTCAAACGTCGGGTCGGAGATTATCGCATATTATATGAATATGATGATTGCGCCGACGAAATAATTATCCGAATCATTGGCAAGCGAGATACGATTTATCGAGATACTGATGGTTCTTAATGGTTCGTGTAATATACGTTTCTAATCATTGGCAACCCTGAAGATTTATACCCCCCCCGGGGTATGTATTTTGTATCTTAAGCGAATCATAATTGAGAAAACTCCGACTTTATTCTGAATGTTTTCACAGTTATTCGAACTCAGTCACAGTTTTTACGCTATCCTTCGCGATGTATTTCGGCCCGCCTTCCAGTACCCCCTGAGTTTTTGTACAAATAGCGAACCAATCACCGATATCGAAGATCGCCAGGATGATTTGGCCTTCATATTCCTGGCCGACTTCTATCTGTCCTTCGATTACCATACCGCTGAATGTGATACTACTTTCAAGCCGAAATATTCGCCGATCTGCAACATCGTGTAGGAAGACAACCTTCATCTTCCGTTTCAGCTTTTGATA
>NZ_JBDLLU010000023.1 GCF_039749495.1 Dehalogenimonas sp. THU2
GGACGGCGCTACTTTTCTTTGGACTCGATGAAGAAAACGCTGGAAGGGGCGCAGGAGGAACCCCTTCTCATGGCTTTACAAACTTAACTATTCAGGAAACCACCGATGATGAATTTACACCACTTGACGGGACACTACCTTTTTTAGGAAATTGGGCATATTTATTGAGAGCAAACGTTTATTAATTATTGCTGTCAGTGGAATACTTATTGTTGCCGCTCTCTTTGGGGCGACACAACTCAAACTATCTACAGGTGTCGAAACCTACTTATCCACTGATTCTCAGGCCTACCAGGATTACACGAAGTTTAACCAGCATTTCGGCAGCAGCGTTGTGGTAGTTTTGGTGACAGGTAATGATTTAACTCAACTACTGCAGCCCGCCAACATGACAGCGATGGAGACTGTCGAGAACCAGATGGGGACAAACCCAAATGTTATTTCGGCGCTAGGACCTGTCTTTTTCATCAAACAGGCGGTTGCTCAACAAACTGGTACCCCTGCTTTACCACTGGACCCCCAAATACTTCAGTCCATAGTCGTGGATTCCCAGAATGGCCAGATTCGACCCCAATTCAACAGAGTCTTGCCTGATGACCAGCACGCCTTGATCGCCATAGTGCTTAAGGGAGACTTGTCATTGGATGACCAAAAACTGGTAAGCGAAGAAGTTGAAAACATAGTCGCTACTGCCGGTTTCTCTGGAGTTGAGGCCGTAGTCACCGGTTTGCCTGCTGTCTTTGGCCAGCTAGAAGATATGATGTCCAGCAGTCTACTCAATATGTTCCTGTTTTCTATACTATTAATGCTTGTAATCCTGGCCGTGGTCTTTAGTGTTCGGGGTTTCTTTGCTTGGAGATGGTTGCCGCTGGGTATCGTGCTCATTGGGATCATATATACCTTTGGAATTATGGGCATGATTAACGTTCCTATAACTATGGTTACCATGGCAGTGTTTCCCATATTAATCGGCCTTGGGGTGGACTACGCTATTCAATTCCACAACCGCTATGACGAAGAGGTCAGGCGGGGTGAAACTGTAGCTGAAGCCATTATAGATTCTGTTACCCACATTGGGCCGTCAATTGGTATCGCCATTATTGCGGCCTCGCTTGGTTTTGCTGCTCTGTTCTTCTCGCCTGTTCCCATGGTCCGTGATTTCGGCCTTATGTTGATTATTGGCGTGATAGCCACCTACCTTGTAGCGCTGTTTTTACTTCTGGGCATCCTGTATCTGCATGATCGACGCAATGCAACCAAAACCCCAATAAACGGAAGAAAGGCTAAGGCGAAGCAGGATAAGGTTGGCTTTGTAGAAAGAGGCCTCGGAAAACTTGCGCCCTGGGTGACCAAAAATACGACCATCATCATCTCTTTGGCCTTGTTATTGACCATCGGGGGACTGATTAGTGACTCCCACATTGCCACCGAAACCGATGAGACCAAGTTTATATCTCAGGATTTTCCGGCGGTAAAGAATCTGTTGGCCCTTGAGAAAATAACCGGCGGAGTCAGTTCAATCAATATGTTGATCGAATCTAAGGACATCACTGATCCGTTGGTCATAGCCTGGATGGTGCAACTGGAACAGCGCATTATCTTGGAGCAACCCGAGTTTGTTACTGGTACTACCAGTATTACTAATCTAATCTTGCAGGCTACCGGCGGAGTGATGCCTCAAAGCTCTGTGCAAGTCAAGCAGATCTTGGGGCAACTTCCTGTACCCATCAAGAGGAACTTAATCACCGATGATTACACCACCGGTAATCTTGTGATTAGCATTAAGCAGTTAGAGATAGCCAAGATTCAGGAGGTAAGGGACCAATTAACCGGATATGTAGCCCCTCCTCCCGGCGTAAATGTCATCTTGACAGGAACGCCAATAATCGGAATCGAACTCTTTAACGCCCTGACTGATGGGCGCGTGCAGATGACCCTCATCGGAGTTGGCTTGATCTTTTTGGTTCTCTTTGGTCTCTTCAAGTTCAATCTGCCACGCGCCGTTCTAGCGGTCCTGCCCATCGGCCTTATCCTCGGTTGGTCAAGTGGCGTAATGTATCTATTGGGGATCAAATATACTCCCCTCACCTCTACCCTGGGAGCGCTGATCTTGGGTATTGGGGTGGAATTTACCATATTGCTGATGATGCGGTACTACGAAGAGAGGCGCAAGGGTGAAGGACCAGAGGAAGCGATGGCCACTGCCATGACCAAGATCGGTCGTGCCATTATCGCCTCAGGACTTACTGTAATCGGTGGCTTTGGCGCGCTATTGATCGCCAAGGATTTCCTGATACTGCGCGACTTCGGCATCGTCACCATGATCAATGTCTTCTTTGCCTTAGTCAGCACCCTGTTCGTATTACCGACTCTGATTGTCTGGGTCGACACTTGGCAGGAGAAACGCCGCCTGGTTGTAAAGTCGATCCGTAAATAGGAGCGAGAATGTTGTAAAGCAAGTGCCTATTTAATAGTCAATTAATAACTTGAAAGGGGGAGCGATGAGAATCAAAGAGGCGTTGCGGTGGTTGTTCGACAAGGTGATGGATCCCATTGTCGGCTTATGGGATTGGAAGGAAAGGGTTTGGTTTCGCAAGGGATGGTCACGACCGCTAAAAATTAAGCAGTCGGAAAAAGGTTAAACAAGATTTGGTGGTCTTCGTAGAACATGTCTAGTGCTACGTTGGGCGCAATTCATGTGGCAAGAAAATTTAGTCGTATGCTAAAAAAAGGGGGTTATTATGACCGTTAAGGTAGTTACTGATAGCACTGCTGATATTCCGCCTCAGTTGGTAAAAGATCTGGGCATTGTGGTAGTACCTTCATACGTGATCTTTGGAAGCAAATCATATCGCGGCGGGGTCGATATAGCCGAGGACGAGTTCTATCGTAAACTTCTTCATGAGTCTGTACTGCCTAAAACCTCCCAGCCTACCCCACAGGATTTCGTAGAAGCCTATACCCGGCTTGCAAAAGAAGCCGACGGTATTCTTTCTATTCATATATCTTCCAAGATGAGCGGCACAGTCAACTCCGCCGAACAGGCCAAAAAATTGGCCGAACTTAAATGCCCTATTGAAGTCATTGATACCCAGAACCTAACAATGGCATTGGGTTTGATTGTCATTGCTGCCGCCAGAATGGCCAGAGCAGGCAAGGAATTGACTGAAGTCGCCGATGCCGTTAGAAAGATGGTGCCTAATACCAGGCTACTGATCCTCTTTGACACGCTGGAATACTTAGCCAAGGGCGGTCGGATTGGCAAGGCCAAATCAATGCTCGGTTCAATACTGAATGTTAAACCGCTGTTGACACTCAAAGAGGGTGAATTTGTGCCAGCGAGTCAGGCGCACAGTCGCGCCAAGGGCAAGGAAAAACTGTTGGAGTTCCTAAAGAGTGCTAAAGATATCGAAGACCTAGCAATTATCTACAGCACCACTCCCGATGAGGCAAAAGAGCTAGCCGCTAGTATCATGGCTATCCATAAAGTCCAGGCACTTATCGCCCAAGTGGGTCCGGTGTTAGGCGTCCACAGTGGGCCGGGGGCGTTAGGCATTGCACTGAGAAGGAAGGAATAAGTTGTTGAGGTTAGTCGTCAACACCAAATTTCGGCAGGTTCATCCACATGCCCGTTGGTCTTAACCCGGATACCGACTTAATGCCGACTGGCGAGCAAAGGGAACTCTTGAGGCAAATTGGAGCACAGCGTATCCATAATCAGAAACCGATGTTTGTTGTTGATTTCTGGAACGATGCCCCCTGCGTTAATGGTTGCATCGCGGGAGGCCGTAGCTATTTTCATATAAATGCCCGCGGTTATGTGGAACCATGTATTTTGTCCATTTGGCAACCGACAAGGTTAAGCAAAAGAGCCTGAAAGAGATCATCAACTCATCCTATTTTGGGCGATTAGGGATAAGTAACCCTACGATAAAACCTGCTTCGTCCGTATATGATTATTGATCACTCGCAGGTACTCCGAGGTCTTTACGGTCTATGTAGTCCATACCCCACAGATGGCTCTACCCGTGAGCCTATTTCCACTCTTGCCATTGATTTAAACAACTACTCAAAGGAGGCAGCTAGAGTATTAGACCCGGTGTGGGAACGCGAATTCACTAAAAAGAGCTGATTATGCCACTTTAAAACAGTTACCAAAATATGATAGGTCATTATATGAAATATAGGGAGGTGCTGTATGCCATTCAGAATGGGACCAATGGAACTGGGTATTATTCTTGTAATCGTTCTTCTTGTCTTCGGGGTCGGCAAATTGCCTCAAGTTGGTGAGGCAATCGGTAAGGGGCTTAAATCTTTCAAGGACGGATCCTCTGGCGTTGATGAAAAAGTATCGCCGGAAGTGACATCAGAGACTACCGTGGAGGCACCCGAAGCGATTGCTCCCAAAACAGTCGAAGATAATTCCAAGACTTAGATTTAAGCGGGTGGGTGTCTGTACAATTTACCCTCTTATCTTGGAAGAATTATTAATACTTTCGCCGTTTTTTTGTTCCTAAGATTTGCTGATAGACGACAAGCTCAGCCAGTACTGGCAAGGCTATTCACCGGATTAAAGAAGAGCTTCATCCGGCGAGTTGTCGTGTGATTTGAACCGCTTGAAGCTCTAACGGATAACGATCTGGAGGTAACGGTTTATGGATTTTTTGGGCATGGGAACCTTTGAAATCATTACCATTCTTATTGTAGCCACCCTTATCTTTGGGCCTAACCGCATTCCCGAGTTCGCAAAGAAGGCTGGGGAGTTCATGCGTAGTTTCCGAAAAGTGACCGGTGATATGACCAAAGAGTTTGCCAAGGCTGTTGATAGTTCACCAACTAAAACTTCCGGAACTGGTAAATCTTCTGAACCTTTTATCGACATGGGCTTGGACGGATTTCTTAACACCAAAAATAAAAAGTAAGAGTGTTTCCGGTTTAGAAAGGCTACGTGAAAGATGACTGAAGAAAAGCGTTTTACCCATTAACCAGCATGTAACTGAAGTGAGGCAACGCTTTTTACGCTCTCTGATCGGCATTGTAATCGGGACAGTCGTGCCTAGAGGGAAGTAGACGACTGCTAGGTTAGAGTAAATATTCCAGCTAAGCTGAAGACTGATAGAAAGTAGCGTCTTTGCCATAAAACCGACGTAAAAACTCCACAAAAACGCCGAAAATGGTGGACGGTACTGTACGGTAGACAGAACTAGGATGTTTGAATTAACCTTCAGGGTTTAGCATTTCTCCAGGCTTTAAGTTCTCGCCAGCCAATTCGGCTATAACAGAATCCAACTGCCAGTCAAACGATAGGAATATAGCGATATCCACCGTTTTACCACTATTCTTATCCAGCACCGCTTCCTATCTCAGCCTCTTTTGCTACCGCCTAATTTATAGCCCAAACTGTCTGAAAATATAGAACATTCAGGGTGGAGTTTGCGATGTCCGATTAGAGTTTGAGTTGCTTCAGTTCCAGGTGACAGACCGATCAACGCGGTCAGTCGATTCGTCTGTACACTGCGTGCCGGGACATGAAGGTGATGCCGCATGTGGCGCGGAAGCAATACAGCCTTGTGGACGAGCGAACTACACGGCATGAAGGGTATAAGGTGAGTCAGCGGGTACGCAAGCGCGTTGAAGAGGTCTTCGGCTGGATCAAGACGGTGGGAGGAGGCAGAAAGCTCCGGTACAAAGGGATAGCGCGCAACCAACTCTGGGCAGAAATCACGGCGGCGGCTTACAATCTGGTGCGGATGGCCAAAATACCAGTCTCAAGCCCGGCACAGGGGTGAAGTGCGCCTACTGAGACCGAAACCAGGTCAAATTGGAGGTGGAAGACCCCCGAAAGGGTAAAACCCAGTTTAATATTCTTCCAATAACCCCCTCGGCCCTGAAATTTCCGCGGGGAATTCACCGAGAAGACCTTAATTCAGCACCCTGTAATTCAGCACCCTGAATATAAAACCGTTGTGAAAAACTTATAAAATCGGCTCGTGTGAAACCGTCAGGCTTTTTAAGTGGAGACCAAATCGCATCTCTGCCTTCCGGCCACAGCTTATCGGCTCGGAGTCTAAAAATCCGGGTCCGATAGCCCTCAAAAGACGGTGATGCTTCTATTTCCTCCAAACACGGAGCGATGTCAGTTGCTGTTGGGACGGTCCATGGCAGGCACAAGCGATATTCATCAGCGGGATTCTCACCAGCTTGCATTAGAGTTCGAATCAAGTAGTCAAGACGAAGACCGTACCTATCTTGAGTAAAGTCCTCTCGGCGTAAAGGGCGACACGAATTGTCGCTCTTTTTAAATTGCCTTCTAACGTACCCGCGACTATCACGGATTGCCAAGTCGTCGAACCTATCTTCAAGGAAGAACTTTTTATCTACAGTTAGAATTCCTGATTGGTTTGCAAGACACAAAGCCATAAAATATGCAGTAACTACATCTTGGTACATGTAGCCTCAATGTGCTGCCCCGAGGTTACCGTTTATTCGCGCCATTTGCCTATTATAACCTTTACCATAGGACGCTTACGAAACTATCTATTGTGGGAACAAGGAGTACCCGACCCACTTTGGCTAATCTAATTGGTGAATTCATATTTTCTGCACCGGCCTCATAGGGGTCGCAATCGTTTGACCACCAGGGATGTGCCTCATATAATACAGCAACACCTTGAACCAAATTAGCGTAGCCACCGTGCCACACTCGGAAAGAGGGATCTCATGACACAGGCAAGGGAAAAATTCCAGCAGCTCCTGCGCGAGCTTTTCCAATTCGACTGCTCCGATCTGGACTTCGGCATCTACCGGATCATGAACTACAAGCGGGATGTGATTGAGAAATTCATCGCGACTGACTTGCCCGAGACCATTGCTGCCGAATTGGACCGGGGCGCCCTGGCAAATCAATCACAGGCCGCTAAAGAATTAGCCGATGCCGCAAAGCAGATCACCGAAACCATAAGCAAAGATGCACTTGATGCCGACGGCAACCTGGCCGAAGCATTTCACGGTACGCTTCTGGGTAAACGGTATCTCGACCTTAAGACAAAGATTGGCGGCGGCCACGGCCGAGAAGCCTTTGAGGCAGGCATTTTCAACCATCTTTATTCGTTCTTCTCCCGCTATTATCAAGATGGCGATTTCATTTCAAAACGCCGGTACTCAAAGAGACAGAAGTACGCCATCCCCTACAACGGCGAAGAGGTGTATCTGCACTGGGCGAACCGCGACCAGTACTACGTCAAGACCGCCGAGCACTTCCGCGACTACACTTTCAAAGACCATTATGGAACGACCGTCCATTTTAAACTCCAAGAAGCTGATGTTGAACAGAACAATGTCAAGGGGGAAACACGGTTCTTCATACCCCGCATCAAAGAGATTGAATGGCATGAAGAAGCCAGCGAACTTTTAATCCCCTTCGAATTCAGGCCACTGACCGACCATGAATCCGTGACTTACAGCACGAAAAATCAGCAGGACAAGATCATTGCCGATATCGTCGATACTATTCCTAAAAGCCTGGAGAAGATAGAAAAAGCCCTACTTGCCGTGACAGCGGAGCGGCGTAAAACAAGCGACGGCCAAACCGTAACCTTCCTCGAACACCATCTGCGGCAGTACACCCGGCGGAACACTTCCGACTTCTTTATCCACAAGGACCTGAAGGGATTTCTCTCAGGGGAGCTCGATTTCTACTTGAAGAATGAGGTTCTCAACCTGGACGAAATGGAGACCGCCGGCGAGGACTGTTCCGAGGGCTGGTTCCAGGTCCTCCGAGTGCTCAAGGCCGTCGGCAGCCGAATCATCGACTTCCTCGAACAGATCGAGTCTTTCCAGAAAATGCTCTGGGAGAAGCGGAAGTTCATCACCGAGACGCAGTACTGCATCACGGTCAGCACCATCGATGAGAGCTTCTACCCCGAGATCGCCGCATGTGACGCTCAGTGGGCCGAATGGAAAGAGCTGTTCCACATCAACGAGGAGCAATCCGACCTATTCACCAACGGCAAGAACAGGAAAGACAGGCGGATCGCGTTCCTCAATGCCCAGCCAACGCTGGTACTCGATACAAAGCATTTCCCTCAACCGTTCACCGATCGCATGCTTGGGTCATTTGAGGCGCTAGATGCTGTGCTCGATGGGTTGCTTATTCGTAGCGAGAACTTCCAAGCTCTGACCATGCTGCTCGACTCACTCCGTGGCAAGGTTGAGTGCATCTATATTGATCCGCCGTACAACACTGGCGACTCAGAGATTCTTTACAAGAACGAGTACCTGCGTTCGTCGTGGCTATCGTTGATGGAGAATCGGCTTGCTGTAGCGATGCGACTCCTCACGGACGATCCGGTACTATTCATTGCGATTGACGACTTTGAAATGGCCGATTTATCTGAATTAGTTGACAAACACTTTCCTCTCCTTCGTCGCGAGATGATTATCGTCAATCACCATCCCCAGGGCGGAAAGGCGAAGGTATTGGCCAATACCCACGAGTACATGCTGGCGTGCGTACATCGTGATTCGGATCGCACCTTATCTGGCCGAATGAGCAAGAACGGAGTAGAACTCAGGCCGTTCAAACGCAGTGGCACGGCAGAAAGTAACTTCCGACATGGGCGGCCGAATAGCTTTTATGCTGTCCTAATCGATCCGGACACGAAGGAAGTTGTGGGCATTGAACCACCGCCAGACCGACACCAAGACTATCCCACTGGAAAAACCAAAGATGGCTTTATCCGAATCTACCCGCTGAGCGGCCAACCCAACGATCCACCGGATCGAAGGGAACGGGTTTGGCGTCGGTCATATGAATCATGCCAAGCCCTAATCGAGAAGAAGCAACTTCAAAGCAGCGACAACCTGACGATTTACCAGTTGATCGAGGCTCAGGATCGAACCGCCGCTCTATTTAGCAACTGGGTCAATCCGCGATACAACGCAGGCACCTTCGGCGCTAACCTTGTTGGCGACATTATTGGCGAACACAATCCGTTCTCCTATCCAAAGTCAGTCCACACAGTAGGGGACGCCATCTTTGCGGCAGGAGTCGAAGATGATGCTTATTGCGTTGACTTCTTTGGTGGCTCGGGAACAACCGGTCACGCAGTCATTAATCTCAACCGTGAGGATGGAGGCAATCGTAAGTTCGTAATGGTAGAAATGGGCCAGTACTTCGACACGGTGCTTCTGCCTCGCATCAAGAAAGTGACCTTCGCCCCGGAATGGAAGGACGGCAAGCCCAAGCGCATGGCTACGACAGAGGAAGCCGAACGAAGTCCGCGCATCGTCAAATACATGCGGCTGGAAAGCTATGAAGATTCTTTGAATAACATCGCGTTTGACGAGGCATCGGGCCAAGGCGCACTCAAGTTCGATGACTACCTGCTGAAGTACATGCTCAAGTGGGAGACGCGAAGGAGCGACACGCTTCTCAATGTCGAGAAACTTGCCAAACCGTTCAACTACAAACTCGTGTTATCGAGGGGCGCCGAGTCGGTCGAAAAGATGGTGGACATTCCGGAGACCTTTAACTACCTGTTAGGGTTGCATGTCACAACGCGCAGGGTCTTTGACGACGATGGGCGACGATACCTGGTGTATCGTGGCCGGATCGATCACAGGCAGGTGGTCGTTATCTGGCGTGATACGGACGGCTGGCAGAAAAAGGAATTTGAACAGGACAAGAAATTCGTGACCGACCAAAAACTAACGGAAGGCGCGGACGAGGTCTTCGTCAACGGCGATTCATTCATTCCTAACGCCAAAGCCCTCGAGCCGGTATTCAAAGCCCGGATGTTCTCAACGGTGGAGGCGTAGCCGATGTCCCGAACAAGCAATGGTCGCCCTGAGTATGTGAAACTCGAACAGCGACTCGCCCTGCTGGCGTGGCTCAACGGTTTGTTCGGTTACGAGAACAACCGCGACCTATTGGCCGATGTGAGCGCGGCCGCAGAGGGATTCGATGCGTCAGGGCGTAGTTACGTTCATTACCAGTTGATCGCCCGTGGCGACAAGGTGAAGGTGACTGCGGTTAATCTGGCCCGCTATGACGACAACATACGCGAACATCTGCGAGCCATGAACGCCCGCCACCCAGAGCCGATCGCGCTACGTTACTTCCAATATCTGGCGGTGCTCTATACGGAAATATTCCTTGACGCCTACTTCAACCGGCGTCGGGAACTGCTTAGAGAACTCAACGACTTCGTCAACAAGCGCAACACCGCCAAGAGTGCCGGAGACCCTAAGGACGCGAATTTCACCGAGTCGGACTTGAAGAAGCTCGCCTTCTGGATGGCAACCGGGAGCGGCAAGACACTAATCATGCACATCAACTACCGACAGTTCCTGCACTACAACAACCTGCCGCTAGACAATATCCTCTTGATCACACCGAACGAAGGATTGAGCGAACAGCATATCGAGGAAATGACCGCATCGAACATTCCGTGCGACCGCTTCGACATCAACGAGAGCGGACTTGGCCTCACCGAGAAGTATGCCGTTCGCGTCATCGAGATCACGAAGCTGGTCGAGGAGAAGCGCGGCGGTGGGGTTAGTGTCCCGGTCGAATCGTTCGAAGGCAATAACCTGATTTTCGTCGATGAGGGTCACAAGGGGTCGGGCGGCGAAGCGTGGCGCAGCTTCCGCGATGCGTTAGGCCAGACTGGGTTCACATTTGAATACAGCGCCACATTCGGCCAGGCCCTGACAGCGGCCCGCAACGACAGCCTGACAGCCGAGTACGGAAAAGCAATCGTCTTTGACTACTCATATCGATACTTCCACGGTGACGGATACGGTAAAGATTTCCGCATCCTAAATCTGATGGAGGAAACCACCGAAGATAAGACCGAGACGCTGCTCTTGGGCAATCTGTTATCGTTCTACGAGCAGCAGCGGGTATTCGAGGAACAAGGAGATAATCTGCACCCTTACAACTTGGAGAAGCCGCTTTGGGTGTTTGTCGGTAGCAGCGTGAACGCCGTCTATACTGAAAACAGGGAAAAGCGAAGCGATGTGTTGACCGTGGCGCGATTCCTCCACCACGTTTTGGAGAACAAACACAGTTGGGCAATCAAGGCAATCGGTAAATTGCTCGACGGTAAAACTGGGCTAGTCGATCCTGACGGGCAGGATATTTTCGCTGAGAAGTTTCAGTATCTCCGCGCGGCCGGCGCAGATGCCGAAGCGACCTACCAGGGCATTCTGACTAAAGTGCTCCACACGCTGACAGGCGGCAGCCTTCATATGTGCGACCTAAGGGGACGCGCTGGGGAGTTGGGACTCAAGGCCAGCGGTGCAGAGGATTACTTTGGCTTGATCTATATTGGTGACACCAGCACTTTCAAGAAGCTTGTCGAGGCAGATGATTCCGGTATCGTTCTCGAAGCGGACGCCATCACGGATTCGCTGTTCGAGGGGATCAATGAGCCGGATACGAGCATCGAGATTCTGATAGGCGCGAAGAAGTTCATGGAGGGCTGGAACTCCTGGCGTGTGTCGAATATGGGTCTGCTCAACATCGGACGCAAAGAGGGATCGGAGATTATCCAGCTCTTCGGGCGAGGCGTACGACTGCGCGGCAAGGACTTCACACTGAAGCGCAGTTCCGCCCTTGATGGCAACCACCCGAAGCAAATTCCGCTATTGGAGACGCTCAACATCTTTGCTGTCCGGGCCAATTATATGACGCAGTTCCGCGAGTACCTCGAGAAAGAGGGCGTCGAGACACAAAGCGATGTGGAGTTGGCATTGCCGATCTGGGCGAATGACAACTTCCTAGATCAGGGTTTGGTCGTGCCGCGTGTGCCGGATGATCGCAACTTCGCGGATGAAATTGACGTTCTGCTCGATGTTGATACGGGTATTCGGGTTCGAGTGGATATGTCGCTGAAGATTCAATCGTTGGAGAGTGGTGCCGATGGATTGACGGCCACAGCGGTGAAGACCAGCAGGGAGCGATCAATTCCTGCCGAGAGTCTGATGCTTGTGGATTGGGAGAAGATCTACATAGACCTACTCGAGTACAAAGAGCGGAAGGGCATGCGCAATTTGGCGGTACGTCCTGACGTGCTACATGCAATCCTGTCGAGAACCGAGCCTACCAGGCTTTATTCGCTCGTGGTCGACGAAGTGGCCGTCAAGCCGACGTCTTTCGAAGGTACCGCCTTGCTCAATGAAGCGGCGCTGACCATCCTTCGGAAGTACACCGACAAGTTTTACCGTGTCCAGCAGGAGCGATGGGACTTGGATCATATGGTCTATAAGACGCTCGACCGTTATGACACCAACTTCCAGGACTACACCCTCAAGGTGGCGAGAAACGAAGTCCAGTTAATTAATGCCATTCAGACGCTTATTGATGAAGGCGAAAGCATATACAAACAGGACTTGCACGACTTGCCCTCTATACATTTTGACCGTCATCTTTACCAGCCACTGTTGATCGAGCAAGGAGATAAAATACGTAGCGACCCACCGGGTCTGAAGGATAGCGAGCGTCAGTTTGTAGAGGACCTGCGGGCATACTGCTTTGCCGAGAAGGACAAGTCCCTAGCGGAGGCCGAAATCTTCCTTCTCCGGAACCTGAGTCGCGGTAAGGGCATCGGCTTCTTCGGAGAGCGCGGCTTCTACCCCGATTTCATCCTTTGGCTCAAGACAGCCGAGAGACAGCGCATCATATTTATCGAACCGCATGGTATGTTGCATGCCGAAGCATATCAGCACGATGATAAAGCCAGGCTTCATGAATCACTTCCGTTGTTGGCGCTGGAGATGAGTAAAAGGTCAGGATTAACGGACGTTAGCCTGGACTCATTCATCGTGTCTGTGACATCGTTCGAGGATCTCCGTAAAAAATACGACGACGGCACTTGGAACAAAACCAAATTCGCAGAAGCCCACATTTTATTTCAAGAAAGATCGGCAGCATACGATTATATCCATCTTCTCGTGACATCTTGAGACCAAGACAGAAAAAAAAA
>NZ_JBDLLU010000024.1 GCF_039749495.1 Dehalogenimonas sp. THU2
GGAGGAAGCGCCGGTGCGGGCGTAGTCACGAAGGCTGACACCCTTGTAACCGGGCTCACGCTTTTTGACGTACTCTTCGCGGTCGACCTCATTGGAATTGAACACCCATTTCTGGGTGGCTCTGTCGGTGCGCTGCAGAACATTCCAGTCGATCTCGGCGCGGGCCAGGGTTTCAAACTCGAGTTCCTTCTGGAACCAGGGCTTGGCAATGGCGCCGGCGGAGGTGGCGTCGTCCAGGTCGACAAAGGACGGGGCAAAGGCGGCGGTAGCGCCAAGTCCGGCTCCGGCCAGACCCAGGGCTTTCATGAAGTCTCTTCTGCTGATTGTGCTATGGAACTTGGGCATTGAGTTGTTCAACTTTCATCGATTATTCCAGTCTTTCCTGGTGGTCAGCCGGTCTTCCCCGGTTGTCATTTTCGGATTCTAGCCTCCTTCATCGATATTCTTGTTCCCGAAATGTCCGATATCGTTGGGGATGGTGTTAATTCTTCATCTAAGGTTATTCACTTTTACAAAAGAAACATAGAGATCCAAAATGATTACATGAATATTACTAAACCCTAACCTGGTACGTTTACTATATACCACGAATACCCACCGCGCATCGTCCTAAAGAACTAGAATGACTAGGCATTATGGCTATAGACTAAAGTATAAAATTCTCGCTACTTTAGTCTAATTCTGGTGTGCAGCACTACCGAAGCGACCCGAATGGCGTCGACTATGGGCATATGACTGAGGTTTCTTACGCCCAGTTGGACTAACCCAAGAAATCTCATCTCGTTTCAATTAGCGTATGAACCCGCTGATTTGCTTTTACCGCAGATGAAATTGATTCGAAAAAATATAAACATCCCTCAAAATCCATGGTACAATGACTTTGAATTTAGGGTGGAGTATGCCAATAATGAAGGGCGAATCGAATCAGGCGCTCAGGGTACTGGTGGTCGATGACGAACCGGCAATACTGCGGTTCGTCGGCGCCGGGCTGGAAATTTTGGGTTACAAGGTGACCATTACGTCAGACGGAGAAGAGGCTTTAGCGCTAGCGCGGGCCGGCCGGGCTGACATCATGCTTCTCGATATTTTCATGTCGCCGGTCACCGGGTTCGATGTGCTGATGCAGTTACGGGAGTTTTCCGATCTGCCCGTCATCGCCTTCACCGCCCGGTCTGACGTGGGGGATTTTGCTATCAAAGCCGGCGCCAACGCTTATATCGGCAAGCCTTTCAAACCGGAGTCGTTGGCAGAAAAGATTCAGGAAGTGATGGCAAAACGAGCTGCGGTCTGATTCCGTAAGTCTGTAGCACCGGACCAACCGACAGTTGCTTTATCGGCTTAAGAGTAGTAAATTGGTAATAAGGTTTAAGTTGTGATAAATCACTTTTTGGACAATTGGCAGTCAAACAAGGCCAATGATGCACAATCAGTCCATCTCATCGGAGGGTGCGAGGGATGACACTGGGAAAAACGAGTATTATACTGGCTGATGACCACGCCATTGTCAGGCGGGGTGTGAGGGCTCTTCTGGAATACGAGCCTGATTTTCATATCGTCGCCGAGGCGACGGACGGTGTTGAGGCGCTATCCCTAATCGAAAGACTGAAACCCGATGTCGTGGTTACCGACCTGTGCATGCCGGCTATGAGCGGCATCGAACTCATGCGGGCGCTCAAGTCCAGGGGCTCGGAGGTCAGGACGATCGTACTGACGATGTGCGGTGACGGTCCGTACGTGGCCAGCGCCCTCGAAGCTGGAGCCTTCGGGTATATATTGAAAGAGGCTGGCGTTGAACACCTGGTATCGGCCATACGCGAAGCGCGTGCCGGCCGGCGGTACTTCAGTCCACCGATATCGGACGGGACTCCGTTTACCTCGGGATAAACCACTTTTTCGAGAAGATTTAGACCGCCGGCGAGGCGGTCTTTTTTTCTGGCTGACCAACCTCATGCCTGATCATCGCCATAAAACTCAACAGTCCGCCGATAATTTCGGCCGGCGCGGGCGGGTTACCGGGGATTTTAAGCGCTACCGGCAGGACCTTATCAGCCCCACCCAGCACCGCGTAACTGTCGTTCAGGATTCCAGCGCCGCAGGCATCGTCCCCGACCGCGATGACCCAACCGGGTTGAGGCATGGCATCATAAGTCTTTTTGACCGCCTCCGCCATGGCTAGAGTAACGGCGCCGGTGATGATGATGACATCGGCGTGGCGGGGGGAGGCGACGAAGGTGACGCCGAAGCGCTCGACGTCATAATACGGCGTCGAGAGATTGTTGAGTTCTATCTCCGCCGCGTTGTCACTGCCGGAATCCACCTCACGGATGGCCAGGCTACGGCCGAAAATGCGGTCGATCTCACCTTTGAGTTCAAGACCTAACTTTTCGAACTCAACATCGGCACCCGAAACGGGCGCCGCTCGTTTGGGTCGTAAGACATTGCCCAGGATATCGAGGAGGCTCATAGATCGTTACCCGCGTAGGATAGATTCAAACTTTTATTGATAAGCGGGAAATCCGGCACGATGTTGCCGATAACGGCGTGTTCGATGGCCAGCCAGTTGCAGAATGAGGCGGTGCGGACCTTCCAGCGGTCGATACGCCCGTCTTTAAGGTATAACCAGTGTAGATTCTGCCCCCGCGCCGCCTCGACCAGGGCTACGGTGTAGCCGGTCCGGGGATGACAGGGAACCCGCACCGGTCCTGCTTCGATTCGATCGGTCGTGTCCCGCAGCAACCGCATCGATGCCTCGATCTCACCGGCCTTGACCTGAAAACGCGCCAGTACATCACCGGCTTCGGCAGTGATCAGTTTGGGCTTTAATTCGACATACAACCCGTAAGGATGATCGAGACGGGTATCGATATGCGCTCCGGACGCTCGCGCCGCCGGCCCGGAGAGGTTGAGGGGAACGACGAGCGACGGATCGATCACGCCGGTCGTTTCCAGCCGGTCGATGATCCAAACGGAGTTATAGATACCTTCAAGGGCAGTCTTGAAGCGCGTTTTGAAGACACTCTCGTAAGTGCGCAGCTCCTTGAGTTTGTCGTCTGGAATATCCCGCGACAGGCCGCCCGGGACTATGGTGTCTTTCAAAAACCGCGAACCCGTCAGTGCCGCGTTCCAACGCAGAATCTCTTCCCTCAGCACGAAGAACGGCGCCGCTCCTACCGGATAAGCCGCATCCACTGCCATGCCGGCCAGGTCGCCCAGGTGGGAATAGATACGTTCAAGTTCCAGCAGGATCAGCCGCAGTTGCGAAGCGCGCACCGGCAGATCGATCCCGGCGATACGTTCGGCGGCCATGGCAAAGGCGCAGGCGTTGGCGGCGGTCTCGTCGCCGGAAATGGCCTCGGCGATCTTTAGCGCTTCATCGGGTGTTTTACCTTCAGCCAGTTTTTCCAGCCCGCGGTGTTTCCAGAAGTGGCGGATCTCCAGATTGAAGATGGTCTCGCCGATGACGCTGAAACGAAAATGCCCCGGCTCTATGATGCCGGCATGCACCGGTCCCACCGGTATCTGGTACATGCCTTCACCCTTGAATTCCTTGAACCGGTACTCTCTCTTCGAGGTAATATCAGCGGGTTCGATATGGCGGCCGTCGAACGATTTTAACAGCGGGTGGAAGTTGTCCGGATAAGATTCGTGCAGGAAAAGACGGCGGGTATCGAAAGCCCCTTCGAACTCGATGCCGAAACCGTCGGCTACCTCGCGTTCATAATAGGCGGCGATCGGGAACGTAGCGGCGATCGACATGCCGCGGTTGGCGGTAAGCGGAACCTGTAAAACAAAAAGACCAGCGGCGCCGCGGCGCTCGAAACAATAGAACAGGGTGAAATCCCGGCCCTCGAACTTCTCGATGACCCAGAGACCGGAAAGAACTAAATCCCCGCGCTTCTTGAGAACTTTTACCGCCTCAAGGAGGGCGACGACGCTGAGCGCCAGGTAATCAATGCCGTCCGGTCCGTGCCGGCCCCGGCCATTGAATCCCCGGTTGCGGAGTTCTTCTTCGACTTGCGCGCTTAGATCATCCATATTCATCTAAAAACCCAGATCCGTCACGATAGTGTCGAGTATTGTTTCCAGCCAGCCCGGCAGATATAAACCCATCGCAAAAAGAGCCATAATCGCTGCTATGATCGGCAGTTTCATGGTCAGCGGTGTCGGGTAGCGTTCTACCGGATCGCCGGCTCCCTGGGAGAAAACCCGTACCAGGTAATAGCCGAACCCTGCCGCCACCAGCAGGAAGCCGGCCAGTACGCCGATAAACAACGGCAGCGCCTGGGAAGCCATGATCGAGAGGATATTGAACTTAGCCAGAAATACCGGCAGCATCGGTACGCCTATGGCTGCGGCGGCTCCTAAAATGAGCCCCCAGGCTGCCAAAGGTTGCAGACCGAAGGGGTTTGTCACCGCGAAAAACTTGTTCGACCGGTACTGGCGGTGGAATATACCCGCGGAAAAAAACAGGAGCGCCTTGACCAGGGCATTGCCCGCTTTATGGAAGAGCGCCCAGAATAGGGCGAGCGGCGAACCCAGTCCCAGGGCCAGGAGAATCAACCCGGTCTGCTCGATGCCGGAAAAGGCGATCAGCTTTTTAGTGTTGGTGCGGGCGATCAGCGCCAGGCCTGCCACCAGGATGCTGGCCGCGCCGAAGGTGATCAGCAGCGGGTTCAGGAAGGCGTCATCACCAGCGCGGTGGCCGATGGCGTATAACCGGAAGATGGCGTAGAGCCCCAGGTTCAGCACCGCCCCGGAAACCACCGCCACCACCGAGGGGGCGCGCACATAGACCGTCGGCAGCCAGGTATGGAAGGGCACCACGCCGGCCTTGGCGGCAAAGCCGATGAACAGGAAAACGAAGGCAAAGCTGTAAAGTCGCGGCGAGATCGACGCGGCCGAAGCCATGAGTTCCGTCCAGTTGAGCGTCCCGCCGGGGAAAACCTCGCGGGAAAGGGCGAACAGGATGATGATGCCGATGAAGGCGAATAACATGGCGGTGGAGGTGACGAAGACGTATTTCAGGGCGGCGGTGATGTTTTCCCGCGCCTTGAGAGTAACCAGGAGGATCACGGAGAACAGCGTCGAAAGCTCGGCGAAGATCCACAGGAGCGCCAGGTTGTTCGACAGAAACCCCAGGACGATCACCAGCGGCAGCAGGGCGAACGCCCCATAAAAAAGACCGAGAAGGGATCGATCGATCTCGCCCCGGTCCAACAGCGACGCCAGATAACCCCGGGCATAAACGGCCGACAGCAGGAAGAGCGTCGAGGTGATGACTGTTTCGTAAGCGCCCAGGGTATCCACGAAGAAATAGCCGTTTTCGAGCAGAAATATCGGCAATTCGGCTGTGATCAGCCAGAGCGACAGTGCCATGTAGCCCGCCGCTTCGACGATGATGAGGGTATTCAGCACACTGCCGTCGATGTCCGGCCGGAAACGGCCGAGGAAGAAAGACAAGCCGGCGATGACCAACGCGGGCGCGGCGAAAGCGATGATGATGAAACTGTCCATCAGTCCTCGAAGTCCAGTCCCAGTTGATTCAGCCGCTTGTGGAAGGCCTCCACCGAGGAGTCGATGCCGAAGGCCAGCACCGCCGAGAGAACGATGATCATCAGCAGATCGACCACGATCAGGACTTCGATGATGAAGGGCATCTCGGCGATGAACAGGCTGAACAGCAGTACGCCGTTCTCCATCGACAGATAGCCGATGATCTTGGTGATGACCTTCTTGCGGCTCATGATGACCATCATGCCCATGAGGGCCAGCGACACGCCGATAACGGCGCCCAGGATGAACAGGGGGCCGGCATCGAGGGCAGCGGACAGGGCGCTGAAGGCCTGGTAAACGACGAAAAATAGAGCGGTCGCCAGGATGATGGAGCCGATGGGCGTCAGGTAGCGGAACTCCAGGTCTCGCTTGATGGGCATAACCTTCAGCAGCCGTTTCAGGAAGAATGGGATGATAATCACTTTAGATATGATAGTGAGGATTGCCATGAAGAGGAGACTACCCGTGGCTTCACGGCTGTAAAGAGACATTGCGATGGCCGCCAGGATGACGGACTGGATGGCATAGATGGAGATGAGTGAGGTCAGTGAACGCTGGGTGATGACCAGCGCCGCCGTGCCCAGCACCAGCACCAGCAGGATCTTGACCAGGTCGTCGCCGATGAAAATTTCGCTCATGCCAGCAACTCGAACACGATAGTCACAAATGAGAAGAACAAGGCCAGCATGAAGAAACTGGGCAGGCGGAACAACCGGATTTTAGCCATCGACGATTCGAAAACACCTATAACCGCCGCCAGCGCCAGCGCCTTAACAGCGAAGCTCGCCATCGATAACAAGACGCCAAACGGGGTTGCCTCGGTGGCCAGGCCCCAGGGAAAGACGATATTGATCAACAGCGCCATCAGCACCGTTTGTTTCACGCCGTAAGATAATTCCATAAGCGCCAGCTTCGGTCCGGTCTGCTCCAGTATCATCGCCTCATGGATCATAGTCAGTTCCAGGTGGGTCTCCGGGTTGTCCACCGGTACGCGCGCCGTTTCCACGATGATGATGATGAAGAGCGAGAAAGCGATGAGGATAAGTGTCGGGTACTGCGCCAGCGAACCGGCAAGGGTAACGGCGAACATTGCCGGTATGTCGGTCGTCTTCAGGACGAAGGCGAGGGCGGCCACCGAGGTGATGGTCACCGGCTCGATGATGGCCGAAAGGCTCATCTCCCGGGACGCACCCATGCCGCCGAAGGCGGAACCGGCGTCGAGCCCTGCCAGTGCCATAAAGAATTTGGCCGATACCATGAGGTATAAAAACAGGATGATATTGCCTGAGCCGGTGGCCTCCGGCAGGAAAACCACCGGCACCATGACCGAGGCCGCCAGTAGGAAGCCGATATTGAGATAGGGTGAGAGGCGCATGATGAAAGAGGCGTTCTGGGAGTAGATAATCTCTTTTTTCAGCAGTTTGAACAGGTTGTAATACTGCTGAAATATCGGAGGTCCTTTTCGGCCCTGGCAGAGCGCCTTCACTTTCTTGATCACGCCCAAGAGCAGTGGCGAGATAGCGACAATAAAGAGCGTATTGAGCAGGAGATAGAGCAGGTAGTTAAGCATCACAGCCACTGCCCCACCGCCAGCAGGATGATGACGATAACCACAAAAACAGCCAGGACGAAGGCGTCCATATCCAGATTGTGCAACCCTGATACCCAACCGGCGATGCGGCGGATGAACGAGGCCACCGGCAGGTAGAGTTTTTCCTCGAAGAACTGCAGGGTGTGGATTTCGCCGGCACCCCCGGTGACGATCGCCTTATCTTTATCGCCAAAATTCCGGCGTAATGATTTTTTAGTGCGAAAAACGGGGCTGAAGATGGTGATGATGGGTTCGGAGAAACCCGAAGCGGTGTATTCCATTTTATTCGTTTGGGTGTGGATACCGCAGGCCCAGGTATCGCCGGTTTGTACCGGCGCCTTGGTCCGGCGTACTAAGAGAACCGCCAGGCCGAAGATCACCGCAGCTGTCAGACTCACCGGCAGCAGATCAGGAATCGGCAGATCGATGCCGATCAACTTGAAGATCTGAAGGCTGAACACACCTAGTATAATGCAGGCGGCGGCCAGAATACCCGGGCCAGCGAGCATCGCGCGCGGCGCTTCATGGGCGTGGGCAGCGCCTGTCGAGCGGGGCAAAGCCAGGAAGACCATACCGAAGGCTTTGACGAAACAGGCGGCGGCCAGGGCGCTGGTCAAGGCAAAAGCCGCCAGTGCGGTGAACAAAAGAACCGTGATCAGCGGACTGGGCACCTGGAACGAACTTAGATAGGCTTGAAAGAGCATGACTTCAGAGGCGAAACCGTTCAAGGGCGGCAGTGCGGAGATAGCGGCGGCGCCGATGAGGAAGACCACCGCTGACGCCGGCATGGATTTGACCAGCCCGCCCATTTCCTCGATGTTGCGGGTACGCGTTGCCGCCACCACAGAGCCTGCGGTCATGAACAGGAGGCTTTTAAATAGGGCGTGGTTCAGGGTGTGAAATAGGGCGCCGAAAAGTGACAGGTCGGCTAGAGCGTCAAGGTTATAATGTTCAAAGATCGTGAAAAGCCCAAGTCCGACAGTGATCAACCCGACGTTTTCAATCGTCGAATAGGCCAGCAGCTTTTTAAGGTCCTTTTCTTTCAGTGCATATATTATTCCGAGTACCGCTGAGACACTGCCCGTTATCACCAGCGCCGTCCCCCACCAGAGTTCAGGCTGCAGAACATCGAGCAGCAGCCGCACGAGCCCGTAAATGGCCACCTTGATCATGACGCCGGACATCAGCGCGGAAATATTGGACGGCGCGGCGGCATGGGCAAAGGGCAGCCACTTGTGGAACGGGATGATCCCGGCCTTGGTGCCGAAACCAACGAAGAAAGAGCCGAAGATGATCCCGGCGGCGGGCAGCGACAAGCCGACGGCACTGGTAATCTCATAACTGCCGGTATAGCGGTGGAGCAGCAGCGCGCCCAGGAGCAGGAAAAGGGTGGAAAACTGGGTCATCACCAGGTAGTAGATGCCAGCCTTGCCGCTCTCCGGGTTGTCGCGCTCATAAAGCACCAGCAGCAGGGAAGAAAGCGACATGAGTTCCCAGAAGAAGATAAAGGCGAAGAAGTTGGCCGAGGCCACGGTCAGCACCATCGCCAGGATGAATACAGCCATAGCTGAGACCAGGAAATCACGTCGCCGCGCAGTGCCGGTATGTTCGACATATCTCATTGAATAAATAGCAACGCAGGCGGCGACTAGGTTGATGATTAGGATAAAGAAGGCAGCCAGCCGGTCCAGGTGGACCGAGAGCGAAAGTTCCGGAGTCAGGTGATACAGGTCAAAGCGCAGACTTGAATCGGCGGCCAGGATCAAAGAGGCGGCCAGGATAAGGGAGATGGTTCCGGCTATTACCAGTCCCAGCGCGGTGGTTCGACGTGACTTTTCAGGCGCAGTACGGCCCATAAGGGGCAGCAGAGCGGCCAGCAGCATTAATGCCGCGCCGCCGTAGAAAAGCGCTTGAATCACTGTGTTGCTAATGTCCATCTGGGAGAAAAGCAAAAGGAAGTCCTCGGGGGGGACTTCCCATCGTTCTCCCGGCTATTCAGCCCGATTATTGTGGTCTATGCTTGAATATTTTAGGCGTCGGTTGGGGCGGTGTCAAGGGGAGTCACTTAGAGGGAAATTCGGGGTATGTGGTGGCGGGTCAGGCGCTACAGCTACAACTTCCATTACCCCCACTTCTATATCCAGTGTCAATAAAACCAGCGGTGGCACCGGGTATTCATCGGCGCCCACCGTCACTATCTCAGGTGGCGGAGGTACCGGCGCCACGGCCACCGCCATCTTAAGCCCATCATCCGTAGGTAGTCTAACGCTTACTAACAGCGGTAGTGGATACACCACCGCCCCCAGCGTTTCGTTCTCAGGCGGCGGTGGATCAGGCGCTACGGCTACCGCTACCTTGTCCCCGACATCACTGGCTGGCCTCAACCTCCTCAGCGGCGGCA
>NZ_JBDLLU010000025.1 GCF_039749495.1 Dehalogenimonas sp. THU2
AAAAAAAAGAGCCCGGGAAAATTCCCCGGGCTCTTTTTAATTAGGCTTTTCCCAGTGTTTTTTTAACCCTTAAACTTGGTTACAGCCAAGCAAGCATAGTGTGACCGATAGCTGTTGATCGGGCTTTGGCTAAAACCATTCCAGAAATCCAGGAGATAGTGGTAGTAATCTTGGTATTCCTGCTCCCGAACAGCCAGCAGGTCATCGGCAAATATTCTGACACAAGCCCCCTTGTTACCGAAAAGGACGATGACGCTCGGTAGACAGGCTTCATCCCGCTTTGTCCTGAAGCTTTCTACTTTAAGCTTGGATAGCTTCAAGTTATCGAGCCAGAAATGGCCGCCACCGGCACTGTATGAGCCAAGGAAAATGTCTTTACCCTCCAGTTCTTTGAGTATTTCCATGAGACGCGTTACGGCTTCCCGCCGCTTCTTCCGTAGTGGTACCTGAGCGGCTTTCCGGCCAAGCTTCACCGTAGTTCTTGGTTCCGGTTCGGCCAGCTTAACGCCCTGAAACAGATCGAGTTGACCTGTCATGCTTGTTACTCCTTTCCTCTAGATTCTGGGCACAGATATCCCTGTAGATAGTGGTTTAAGCCACCAGGACGAGCTGGTTGCCGCTCTCGATTCGTTTTTGCTCTTCCGCCGCGGCACCGCTAGGTAGAGATTCACGGACAGCCTCGATTGAGCTTCTGATGCTGTCGATGCGCTCTATATTGACAATGAGACAGACAAGGCGTCCATCGACATATTGTGGGATGTCGGATATCTTCCGAGCCTCGGTAGCCACTATCTTGGCCTGTTCCAGCGGCTCGGCGGCCTGTTCGATGAACCCCTCAATCATGTCCATCGCCTCACTGACCTTGAGAGCACTCCACTTGATAGGCATAGTTTCACCTCCTTTCCAGATTCAAACAACCCTGTTATTCCTGCGTGATAACGGATGCGCAGCCCCCGCGAAACGGTTAATTGCCGAAAAACTTAGCGCGTTCGGTTTTGACCAATCCGAGATCTTTGAAATTTTGAAAGATCTCATCGAGTAAGGCGTAGTCTTCCCCGGACAAGCTCCGGCTTGCCCCGTCATACCAGTCTAAAAACCAGTATTCGATCTCAACGGCGTCGAGATTCTCGTCCATGTAGAAGCGAAACTCATCCGCCGGACCGCCCCAGGACAATTGCCAGCGGAAATAACCCCGCTTCTGGTCTTGGAACGTACTTCTAGCCACGTAGTCACAGCTCAAACCGTATTCCTCGAATCGTCCCAGTTCCCGGTGAGATGCTTCGGGGTTTCTTTGGTACAGTCGCCAGAGCGTCCGTATATCCCGCAGCCGGTCTTGAAGTTCCGCTTCAAGCCTTGCCTGGCATGATTTCTGCCGCATTTTTCACCTCCATTTGGGCAGACTTACCCCTTTGAATTTGCCGGCTTTGATAACCCTGAGCCGGTGGATAGGGGACTGGTTAATACTCTTCAGGGAAAAGAATAGTCGTCGCCGACCGGTCAGCTTCGGTGATGATCCAGATTTTGGGCAAGCCTTCGGCCTCATAGGCGGAGAGTATCCTGAAGTCTTGTTTCAGGCTTAGCTCGTTCTCCTGCTTGTCCGCCTCATCGAGATTGCCCCAATCGCCTTGGGCGTGGCGGTTCAAACAACGTTGCATGAACCGGGCAAACTCCGGCTTCTCACCAGCCAGCGTGAAGACTCCACGGGTGGCCACCACCTGGCCCAATGGGACAACGGTATTAATTACCAGTAATCCGTTCATAGCTATCACCTCCTCTCAAAGTTGCGTTTTAGGCAAAAGTAAGGGGCCGGTGCTTGTGCCTTCCCGACCCCTTACCCACTCGACCTTACCCGCTTTATTAAGTTGTTTTGACACCTTCCCCGCCGTGCTTGTCGGCCAGATGCCTGGCGCACTCCGACTGGATGCTATCCGCCGTTGCTCCCATCTGGCTGAAAGCGCCCAGTTCCTCATCGTCGTGAAAGAGCGCCACCATGTGGTCGTCAAGGTGCTCCAGTCTGAAGCCATGTCTGGCATATTCGCCGAGTTCCGGCATTTCCTCTTCTGCCATCCTTGTCTCCTTTCTTCCTTGTTCCCTTGCCCATGCTTTCAGCCAAAACAAAAGGGGGGTATTCCCACCGCGAAGGGCAGGAATACCCCCTTAACAAAAATAAGCACAAAAAGGGGCTGTTACACCCCTTCAAGTGCGGCTGTTTTGCGAGTTCAAGCGTTCAGTTTTGGGCTGTCAGGCTACGGCTACCGGTTCTTTTACCTTGCCGCGTTTCTTGGGCTTCGGCTTGTCGGCCTTCGTGATGGCTTCGGCTTCGGCTACGGCTTGGACTTTCTCGGCTTCATCTTCGGGTACCGCCTCGGCGGGTGTCTCGACGGCTTCGGCTGGCTCTTCTGCCTTGGCTTCATCCTTCGGCTTCTGGCTTTCAGGAGTCAGCATCGGCATGACCACCAGCTCATAATCCGGCGCTGTGAAAAGCATCGGTGACTTGGCGTCGCTGAGTTTCAGCTCCACCATCCCGCCACAGGCCCTCAAAGCGTCGGCAAGATAACCCCCGTCAAGCCTTACCTTGACCGGTTCGCCGGTGGTGTCGGCGGTTATTTCGGTTTCGCCCTTGTCATCGGTGTTCGCCATGATGACCTTGCCATCCCCAATAATTAGGTCTATGGCATAGGTTCTGGAGTCGGCGATGACCTTGAGTGAGCTTACCGCCTTGAGCGCTTCATTGGTGTCGAAGCTGGCACGGCTGGCGAAGTCGGCGGGTATGAGCTTCTCATAGTCTGGAAAGTTGCCGGCGCATCCCCGCCAGTCATAGCGGATTAGCTCCGTGTCCAGAAGTAGGCTCATGCCTTCAAGGCCGTCCCCGCTTTTCTCAAAGCCCAGTCTAACCCGACGTGCCCGTCTAAGGGCACTGGTAACACCCCGAAGCTCGTCCCGATTGACAAGGACTTGACCCTCGTCACCGTCGAAGTCCAGCTTCATTACGGCTAACCGGTAGCCGTCGGCGCTTACTAGGGATAGCTTACCGTCTTGTACCTTGAACAGGACACATTGAAGGATTGGGCGGGTGTCCTCATTGGCGGTAAACGGCAGTACCCTTGTAAGGGCGTCCGAAAGCTCCAGTGCGCCGAGGTTGGGGCTGACCGAGTTTGAAGGGCTTACCCTGATGTCGCACAGAGTAAGCGGCGTCTTTTCGCCGACCCAAGCCATGTTCTCAAGGTAGCTGGTATTGGCTCCGCATACCACCTTCAGCCGTTTATCGGCGACCCGCGACCCGCTGGCATCACCGTTAGACGGAACAATCTTGACGATGTTCGACCCGCCTAATGACTTCAGATAGGTAAGAAAGCCTTTCCGCCCGATGGTACAGTCAAGTAACATCGCCCTTTCGGCGAGTGCCCTTGATAATGCGTTTACCAGTACCGCCTTGTGCGCTAAAAAGCCCTGACCTGAACGCTTGCCCTCGATATTCAGTTGTTCTATTGTCTGACCCCCTTTTAGCTATCCGATAGTGGGCAACTCTACCGGCTTCGCTCAGTAGTAAGCGCCTAGCTATCCGCAATTCGCTGGCATAGCCGACGCTCCTACTGTATAAGTTGCGGAATTAGGCTGATTTATAACACCCTCAAACAGCTTTATTTGTTCCCGTTTCCGAAATCGGCAAAGATAGTTTAGTTCAACTTGTGTTAGAGGTTGTCCGTCCCGCCGCTTTTCGGCGATAGCGATTAGCCTGTCGGGACAATGTAGCAAGAAGGTGCTGGCATCTACCCATGCTTCGAGGTCCAGTGCCCTGTCATCGGCAATCAGATCGCCGAGTTCCGTGGTATTGCCTTCATCGTCGATGACAGGCTTATTCAGGCTTTCGAGCTTGACCGCTTTAGGACACTTACCGAAAAGCCAGTCGGCTTTACACTTGTGCCGTTGTGCCTTGCTACAGTCCCCGCAGGTTAGGCCGTTGTCTTGCCGGTATCGCTTGCGCCAGTAAAGGGCTTGGGCACGGCTGGCGATACGATACATGGCCGCTTCGGTGAAAGGATGGTATCCGTTGTTCCGTTCCACATCGGCGAGGGTGATAATTATATCGTGGAGCAGGTCATCCTTTTCGTCCGGCTTGGCCTTGTGGCTGAAACGGGATGCTACCTTATAGTAAGTAAGCCACTGACCGGTAAGGTGGTCATACCCGTTGCCGTTGCCGGTTTGCTTTGGCTTGACGCTTCGGCTAGACTTGAAGCTACGCAAGGCGGTTGTCTCTTTGGTCTGACAGGTGGCGACCTTTCCACACCATCGGCAAACGCCTTGCCTTATTTCCAGCGTCCAAACCTTGTGACATTGACTACAGAAGCCCCCAGGCCGGTTGTATTCTCCGGCTACCGTTACGCTTGAACTCATGGTTCCCCCTTTCAGGGCAAGCGTTCAGGTCAAGGTTTTTTCGTATTCGGTTGTTAAGGTGCTTTTTGTTTGTTTTTCCAGCTTCATTGTCAAACAAAAAGTCATTTTGAACACCCTGAAGAAATAGCTCGATTTTCGCCTGGCCGGAGGTGGGGAAATTGTAAAAGACAATAATGCGAGCTAACCTACCCCTGACTAATAAATATCTGTTTCTGACAAATACTTGACAATATCCTTGCATGATGATATAAGGTGGTAATTAAAATACAAAGAGTGTGAGGAAATGGCTACATCAACGATCTACGCAAGAGTCCCTTCTGAAATCAAAGACAAGATTTTGGAGTTGGCAAAGACAACCGGCAAACAACAAGGTGAAACCGTAACTGACCTGTTAAGTCAAGGATTACAATTCCCTGAACAACTCAAAAAGCTGTCCCAGGCTCAGACATCTCTCCAAAAACAAGAAGAGTTGAACCGGACTCTCACCACCGAGCTAGAAAAGGTGAAGACGGAGCTTAGGATCGCCAGGCAGACTGTTGATGTCGCGGAACGTGCAAAAGGTCATCTTCAGCGTGTATTGAACACACAAGTAGGCACATGCACCTTCCAAGGCTGCGGTGCTCCGATAAATTTGTATAGCTTCGCTTATCAGCAGTGTCCTCAAGGTCACACTGGAACGACCAAACTCTTCGATGAGTATCAGAGTGCCAAGGGTGCGGGTGATTTTCTGGTAGCCGGACTGGCTGTAATAGGCGGAGTTGCTTTAGCCGCTGAACTGCTCGGCGATAAGAGCCTTCAATAACCAGAATGAATCGGCCTAAGTATATTTGAAAGGCGGTGGACTCGACCTAATCAATGAAAATCTTCGGGGCTGATTTCACGAGCGCTCCCAGACACGCTAAACCAATTACTGTTGCCGAGGCCGAATTGAGAGGTGAAACACTCGAATTCGTTGGGCAACAAAGCTTATCAAATGCCCAAGAACTCCTGGATTTCTTGAATGCTCCGGGAGCGTGGATTGGTGCATTTGATTTTCCTTTCGGGCTACCTCGGGAACTAGTCACCGACAGTCATTGGCCTCAAGACTGGGTAGGCTACGTCGATACCATCCACAAAATGGGGAAGGCCCATTTTGAGAATCACATTCGAGGATACAGAAGCCAGAAAACTGGGAAAAATCGGTTGTGTCGGGAAACAGATAAAAAAGCCCGGTCGCGGAGTCCGATGCAGCTCGATTTTATTCCTGTGGGCAAGATGTTCTTTTTTGGAGCTCCCATACTTTTACGGTCAAACTGCACTATTGTGCCTTTCCGAGATGGAACTCCGAATGCTGGAATTGTCGTTGAGGGCTATCCAAAGCTGGTGGCCGAGGAGGCAGTTGGGAAGCTGCGTTATAAAAGTGAGTCTCCGTCGGTTGATTCCCGTATACTTCATGATATCCGTAATTCGATTCTGATTTGGTTAACCAGCCATGAAGTATTAAAAAGCTACGGTTTCAAAGTCCAGATAGACCGTGCGCATTTTAATGAATGTCTCAGCGACGGCAAAGGCGATAAATTGGACGCCCTGTTATGCACATTGCAGGCCGCATGGGCTTGGAGCAGAAGAAGTCATCAATATGGAATTCCAAACGATTGTGACTTATTAGAAGGATGGATAATCGATCCAGCAATGCTCGCCAAATAGAGTTCTTTAGTCGATTGTGGGACCTCTTGGATAGTTTTTCAGTTTCAGGTTCTAAGGATTGAAAGTGATCCGAAAAGAGACTGTTGCCGCCTTGTATTTGTAGTTCGGTTGGGTTTATAATCGAAGACAATCCTGAGTACAAGACACTAGCACTTGGGCTGACTGATACCCAAGTGCTAGGTGGAACAATAATCCCCTCAGGCTAAGTAAAGTCGAAGAAGAAGCTACCTACTTCTTCTTGTCTTTAACCTGAGTCAAGGCTGAGGCAGCGACACTTTTCGCTGCCTTTGTCGATTTTGGATCACTTAGGATTTTACTAGCTTTCGAAGCGACTTTGGGTGACGTATGTTCGTGCTTAGCCATCTTTAACCTCCTTTCTTCAGTCAAGCAGTCTAATTATATCCCCTCAACCCCAAACCCGATCTGTGGTTCCAGGCGCCATAACTGGTGTTAACGGATAGGGATTGGAAAGGCTTTTACACGGACCGACGAAGTTGTATTGAAAAAAGTCAAGCACCAAGGCCTACAAGTTAAGGCACTGGCTGTACCCAGTACCTTACCGTTAAAAGGGGATATCATCCGGAGAAACAATATCCCCCCCAAACATCTCAGGAATTTCATTTGAGGCGAATTCAATTAGGCCAAACGTGTTCGGCCCCGGTCTTGAAAAAATCTCATTTTTTCTAACGTAACGACTTAAAGAGCTTGCAATAGATGCCCTCGTTGCATTTGATACTTGTTTGCCAATTTTGCCTATAATTTCGTCGATAGGCAACGGATGTCCAGTCCTTTTTAATAACTCTTGAATTTTTTGCATGTCGCTTCCCGGTCTAAGGTAGCCAGAACTTTTAGTTTGTGGCTCAACTTTCTCCTTTGGCAACATTTGTAAAGCTTCCTGAAGGCCTTGTATGAATGCCTCTGAACGCTCTACCTGTTGACGCAAGTCTACGATTTTTTGTTTTTCTTTCTCAATTCTCTTCTCAATGTTAACTCTAGCACTCGGCATATATTTGCTCCCCGAATTATTGCTGAGCATAGTATACAACAGTAGTGCCTATATTGGCAAACATCTAAAGGCACACACAAACAAAAGATGGCATTCTCAACAAAGTCGTGGTATACTATTCCCATGAAAGAAAAAAATGAGAACGGTCAAATCCAAATCAAGATCATTGAGTCCCTTAATCAGCTTAAAAAGACGACCATTAAAGGTACGGAATACTGGTTGGCAAGGGATCTCCAGTTGCTTCTAGGGTATTCTGAATGGCGAAATTTTAAAGACACCGTTGAAAAGGCTAGGGTGGCAGTTGAAAACGTGGGGACTGACCCGCGTTATCATTTTGGTAACACTACCACTATGATGGTATTGGGCAAGGGCGCCAAACGTTCAGTTGATGACGTCATGTTAACTCGACTAGCGTGCTATCTTGTTGCGATGAACGGTGATTCCCAAAAGGCCGAAATTGCCGCTGCACAAACATATTTTGCTATTCAAAGTCGCAAACAAGAGATTCAAGCTGAAAACACTGACTTAGAAAACCGAATCCTTTTGCGTAATAGAGTCAAAGAGCATAACAAATATCTGAACAGTGCCGCCAAAGATGCGGGTGTTAAGAATTACGGGATTTTTCACGATGCAGGATACAAAGGGCTTTATGGAGGATTAAGCTGTGCTGAGATTAAGGCACTCAAGGGGATTGATAAAAAAACAGACTTGTTGGATTGTATTGATAGGGCTGAATTAGCCGCAAATGATTTCCGAATTACCCAAGCGGAATCACGACTTCGTGTTAATAATATTAGAACCGAGATTGAAGCTACAGTTGAACACCGACAGGTGGGCGAAGAAGTAAGAAACACCATCTCAAGGCTTGGTGGAACAATGCCGGAAAAGTTACCGGGAGTACCGCCAATCAAAGAGATTGAAAAACAGCGGAAAAAATGTCAGCTACCGCCCAGCGAATCCAGTTAGCGAGTTTTGTTCCATATAGACCGAATCTCTTTTCGCCCAATTGCACAAAGCTGTTCAGGTATCAAATTCCCAAACCGGGCTATCCTATCTCCTCTTAATATGACTCGGCCCGATCTCGGGATAAAGTGTAAAAAGAGGATTTGCCCAAGAATGATCGTCGGCTGAGCACCCGACTGTTGTGAGTCGATAATATATCCGATCAGGTCCAGTTGAGTATTTTTCCTGATAGGTGGAACGTTCAACCTCACTGGTAGGTTCCACCCACCCCAACCGCTTCAACACCCCGAAATACATCAGGAATGAGTGATACCTCATGTGCGTAAACTTCCGTGACACCTTTTTAAGCTGCTTCTGGTAGATTTCTTCGGCGAATTCCTCGGTGACATCCACGCCCCGGACCACCTGCTTGCTGATGATCCGCTCCGCGCGCTCCCTGGCGGTCGCCCTGGCCAGCGCCTCTTTGTATTCATAGTTGATGTCCGCTTGGGGTGCACCACGCTCCGGATTTATCCGTGGCGCACCTTCCGGACCGTTTCCCAGGAGAAACTCCCGGATAAACCAGCCGCAGCCAAACGGCCGGAGAAAACCACCACTTTTCGGTCTCAGTTCCATCGCCATAAACCTGTCTCAGGCCACCCCTGCCGGCTTTTTCGCCAGGGATTCCATGCCCTCAATGATTCTGGTGGTCACCTGGCGAATCGAGGCAAGATTTTTCTCCAGGACCTTTTTGTCCTGCGCCCAAAGGGCGACATAGGGAAAGGATCTCGTTCCGGTATCAAAACCAAAGTGAGCCCCGACAGCAAAGGCGGCGCTTTCGGCAATAGTCTCAGCATCTCTCCTGGGGATGTGGAAAACGCCTTCGGAATAGTAATGCGCCACCTCGTGAATCAGCGTCTTCAATTGCTGGGCACGGGATTCCTCCGGCCGGACCCAGATTTCCTTGCCGGAAAAATAGCCCTTGATCGCTGGATTCTGATCCGGCCGGGAATCAAAACCAACAGACACACCCTGAATCCTGACAAGGTGAAGAATGTTATCGAAGAGCTCCTCATTGGCTTCACCGGTAAGCACCGGTACCTCGAATTCAGGCAGC
>NZ_JBDLLU010000026.1 GCF_039749495.1 Dehalogenimonas sp. THU2
ACAGCATGCACGGCGAAAGCGTCGCGCAGCCGGTGGGGAGAGACGTTATGGGTCTTGCCGCTTTCGACGTTCACAAGGCGCGGTATTCCGGCGCGCTCGGCACAGTCCCTGACGATCTGCCAGGCCCGGTTACGGCCGAGACCGAAGAGCATCTTTTCACCATTTCTGGCCACCGTGCCGCCGCGGCCGATGTATTCCTTGAGCAGACCGAGAGTGGTTTTATCCAGCGGCAGCGTCCGGAAACGGTGATGCTCCTTTTCCTGAGAAACCGCCTTCTCCACCTTCCGGCCGCACACCGGGCAAAACTTGTGCCCTTTGCCCAGCCTGGCGCCGCAGCCTGGACAAGATAGCTTGATACGCGACTTCAGGTGTTCGATGGTCACCGAGCCGCGGCGGAAGTCGATGTCCTTGACCCGGAGTGCCAGCGCCTCGGATACCCGGCAGCCCAGGTGAAAAAGCAGACGAATGAGCAGCCGGTCCCTGAGATACACAGCTGCGCCTTCCAGTCTCGCCACTTCGTCGAGTTCAAGGTAAGTCTTACCCACTAGCCGGTCTCCTCACTCATTTGCTGCGTCATCGGCATGATGAGCCCCATCATCAAGAGCATCATCAGCATCGGTAGCATCGACGACAGCATGTCGCCGCCCGAAGCATTGCCGGTGACGATGATGACGTTATCCTGTTCAGCCACAGCGTTAGTGTCCTCGATCCAGACCCGGAGGCCGTAGGTACCGTTGTCAATGCCGCCGCTTGACTTGGGCACAAGCAGGAAATCAACCGAGGCCGAGCCTTCAGCTGGTTCCGAACTTGCCGCAAGTGGCACATCCGCCTGACCGACGCAGGCGTTCACCATGTGCTTGCCAAAGAGATTGGTCGAATAAGGTCCGGCCAGAAGCTTTACCGTTGTGTTCACGCCGATGACGTACTTGAAGGACATCGTCACCCTGAGGGTGTCCCCGGCGTTGAAAGTCCCCGGCGAAAGCGCCATCGGCGCAAAGGCGATATCGAGTACCACCTGCCCCTCCTATACCTTGGCGAAATCCGAGATCTTGAATTCGGTGATCGTCGGTTGGCTGCCGGCGATAACGAGGGCGTTCTCGTAGCCGAAGAGATAGTTGGTCGTCGCCTGACCGCCGATGCTCGGACTGCCGCCAAAAATCTTGACGTAGATGTCATCCCAGTTGGTGCCGACGTTGGATGGAATGGTGAAGATATAGGAATTGGTGACATTCGGGTACGACGGCGGTGTCGTTATCTGCGGGATACTAAAGGTGGTCTGTTGCACCAGCTTCTCATCGAAACCAAACATCCCGTTCGTGCCGATGCAGTAGTACCCGGTCACGCCGGTAACCGCAGGACCGGTGTACTTGAAAGAGATGCTCACCATCAAACGATCCCCCGGAGCCACCGCCACCTGCTTCGGCGCCGGATTCATGTAACTGAGCGGGATATAGACGCCGCCGGCCGCGGTGAAGAATTTCCCCGCCACCGGATCATAGAAAATGTGCTGGCCGGTGGCCGGATCGATATACCAGCCGGGCGCTACCGGGTCTTCGGCCAGGGCGACAGCGCCATTACCTTGCGCCGCAAAAGGCTTGAGTTCCAGATTGAGTGTTTTGAAAGCCATTTGTTCCTCCTATACCTTGATGAAATCCGCAATGCGGAAGTCCGAAATTATGGGCTGGCCACTTGAACCCACGTTGACCGTTTTGGCCATCTCGTCGTCGGCGTACCACGCTCCGTCGGCGCCGTACCAAAAACTCTTGGCACGAACGGTCACCTTCTGGCTGGGCATGTAGAAATAACCGGAAAACGGCCAGACCGCCTGCGCGTCGATGTTAACCCAGTCGGTCGGAAAGATGACAGCCGGTTGCGGCGAGACGCCGTAATCGAGCGCCGCTTCGACCCTGACGCCGATGGGCGCAGAATGGGTATTTTTGACCCGGACGGTGATGTCCACCCGGCTGCCCGAAACAGCCTCCGATGGGGCAATGATCTCAATAATATCGGCATACTGCGCCATCTAATCCTCCGGGTCATCCTTTCCAGGACTCTCCGCCAACGGGAAGCTGCCGTTGCCGAAATTGCCCGCCAGGCGGTTGCCGATGACGTCCACTCCGGCACCGCCCAGGAAGGCGTAGAAGATGCTTGCGATGTTCACCTGTCCGGTTGAGTCGATACTGAGCGCCAGGATAACACCAGCGAGGACGGAGCGGATCATCGACCCACCGAACTTGCGGATGTTAAACGCCTCGCCGCTTTCCAGCCAGCCCAGGAGCGCGGCGATAAAACCGCCAAATAAAGCTGCCAGGGCGATGTAAATTCTTTCCATGGTTGTTATTCCCTCCTTCTAGTGACACAGATGAACTTGCCCCAGATGACGCCGCCCATGGCCACCAGACAGCTGCCGGTGGTGGTCACCACCAGGCCGAAATCGACATTACTCGCCAGCTCGATGCCGATACCTATACCGATCGTCGCAATGCCGACGAGCTCAATAACAATGGCCGCCATCATTCCCTTGTTCATTTAATTCGCCCCCATCATTCCGGCCATCAGCATCATGGCCGTCATCATTTGCATCATATCCGCCGTCTGAGTCGAAGGTGAGCTGCCCGATGTCACCTGCCCCAGCATGGCGCCCATGGCCGGCAGCCCGTAGCCGTAGGCGTTGTCCTTGTTTAAGGGGGCATCCTGCGGCTTGGTGGAAAAATACGGCGCCACGTCCCTGGCCAGCGTCCAGCGGTACTGCCAGCCTTCACCATAAGCCCGGCGTCCGCTTTCCCACAGAAGCCCGGTGAGTCCCGCCAGCATCGGCGCGGCGAAGCTTGTACCTGACTTAACCACATACCCATCGTCATTCTTGTCCGACGCCATCTCAAGGTTCGTCCCCCAGATAACGAAATCCGGTTTGGTCTCGCCCTGTACCGTGGGCCCGCGGGAGGATTTCTCCCAAACGGCAAGCTCGCCATGCGTTTCTATGGCGCCGACAGCGATGACCTCCGGCTCACAGGCCGGCAGCATAACCGTCGTCATCTTCGGTCCGGTATTGCCCGCCGCGGCGATCACGTCCAATCCGTACTCGATACTGGCTGCCCGGCAGGCAGCCCGCACTGGGTTGTCGGGGTCCCCGTCGTCCTCGCCGCCGAGCGAGAGGTTTATCACGTTGGGATACATCTCATCGGCAGGAAAAAGACCTGAAGTGCGGGCCTGCTCGGCCAGATCACATACCCGGTCGATGCCGAGCACGATGGCCTCATCCGTGGCGATACCCTCATCGCCGATGACCTTGATGTTCATAATCGAAGCGCCGGGCGAAACGCCGGCATTGCCGCCAAGGGCGTGCATGCCGCCAGCGATTACGAAAGCTACCTGGGTGCCATGGCCGTAAACGTCCGACGCCGATGGCGATCCGGTAAAATTGGCCTCATAGACCACCTTGCCCTGCAGCGACTGATGCGTCTTGCGGACGCCGCTGTCCAGGACGGCTACCGTAAGGCCGGTGCCCATGATCGGCGGGTTAAAATAGCTTCGGAGCAGATAGAAGACATCAGAGATGCTTTCCACTACCGGAGTCTGGGCGACCACCTGGCTCGTGCTGTACTGCCTGAGAGCTTTGAGCGTAATGCCGGGAATGGCCGACAACCTGTCAGCTTGCGTCTGGTCGAGTTCGCAAAACACCTGGCCGATCAGGCTGGCTTTTCGGATGTTCTGAGCGCCAATTTTACTGGCCTCGGCTTCGAGCCGTTCGATCGATAAATTCTTAGAGATGAGGGCGTAGCGCATATCTTCTCCTTATGCCGGGTAGGCGAGCTGAATGGTATAGGTCACCTTGAGTTGACCCGTGTTGGGCACGGTAACCGTGGATGCCAGGAGGTCACGGGAAAACATGATCGAGCCGGTCCCAGCCGAGCTGAACTTGACCCTGCCGTACAGGGCGACTTCATTGACCCCGATGGAAGCGCCGGAGTTGTTGTTGATATAACGGATCAAGGTATCGGTGAGAGTTTTGGTGGGTGCGTCGTAGTTCAACGAATGAAGATCCGACTGGGCATAATCCATCTGGCCAGCACCAGAACCGTTGGTGATCGTGGCCCCCAAGACATATCCGTCGAACGATTCCGGAAAGTTATTGGTGCCGACGATGATGCCTTTATCTGTTGCACCGGCTGTAGCTAGCAGTCCGGTGTTGGTTGATCGGTCGTTAACGTTGATGTCCTCATCCCAGCCGGCGACCTTGTTCAAACCCCAGTTGGAACCGTTTGGATAGATATTGCCATTGGTCCACCGAAGTGAAATCGCTCCGGCTTCGAATAAATTAGTCCCCGTGAGGCCATATGCGTTCATCTGGGAAAAGAGAAAGTTATAGGCGTTTCGGTTCCAGGAATGGCTTCGTTGCCGGTGCGAGTGGATGATATCGCCCTCTCCATTCCGGACCTCCATCCCCAGGAATGCCCTGAAGACCGGCATCTTCAGCTCGGTACCCAACTTTTCAAAGCGACGATATTTACTCTCCAGTTTTGGATCCTCGGTATAATTCTCTTCTTGCATCGATGTCTCCTTCCTATACTAGTTGTGCCATCACTCCGATGCCGGGCACCGGAATAGTTTCCGACAAAGATTCTTCCGCGCTCGTATCGAAATCAACGCCTGTGGTAACGGAAATCCCCGGCGCCGAAATAGTGCGAGTCGCCCCGGTTGTAAAGCCGCCGCCAGAGTGATCTTCGGCGGTGGCGATGCCCACGGAAGGCCTCGGCATTGAAAGAAGCGGCGGGTCAGCAACCCGGTTCACCGCGCCTGTCATATAGGCGATGAGTTCCTGGATATCCAACCAGCCCGGGCGACCTACCCCCTGATTAAGCGCCTTGAGGACGTTGTAGCCGGTGCCGTAGTTCAAAGGCAGTCGCTCGAACACGTTCTGGCCCCGGTAAATGATGTCACCCGGTTGCATCAAGGCGTCGATTCCGCCCAGGTTACGGATACACCTGGACTGCCAGTCTTTGTCGGTGTCTATCTCGATTTCCGACAACTTGGTCGCTCCCGACTTCGCTCTTAAAAGAAGACTCATCTACATCGCCTCCAGCATGAAGTCGTAGTCGACCGACTTGCCGTTGTCGGCCGGGTCGTTGCTCTTGACCGTCACCCGCAACGGATCGTGAATCGCCCAGGTACCGTTGACTACCGGCAGGCCCGGCGGGTCCGCCGCGGCGTCAAATGACTGCTCATAGACCTTGCGCTCGGCACCGTTGATCTTCTTATAGAGCCTGACCGTCACCTGGCTGCCGGAGAGGTTGTGGACGGCGATACTGAAGTCATGCAACTTGTATCTGGCGCCGGGAGCACCGGCCATTACCAAATTGCTTTCCGTCGTCTGCCAGTCGGCAACAGTCGAACCCTCGAACGGGCTCTCACCGGACAACTTGTCGGTCTGGCTTTTTATCGCTTCCAGTCTGGCTTCGAGTCCGGCGATGGCCGACTCGATCGCCGTGAGGCTGGCCTTGGTTTTACCACCTTCGACGTAGAACTCACCCGGCATCACTCACCTCTCCCCACCGGCAGCTGTTTTAGAGATGCTCCTGCCGAATTGATCCGCTTGGTTTCTTCTTTTTTAGGCTTTAGAGCCGAAGCCACGATACCCAGCATCAAGATCGGCAGCATCATACTGAGAAGCAGGCTCCAGTCGAATCCCGAAGATCCACTGTTCCCCGGCGCGCCCGGCCAGGCCGGCGGCAGCACCGAACTGCTTGGCGCCACCAGCATGGTGGCCACCGAATCCACCACCTCACCGCTTTCTTTCTCATAAAGGAGCACCGTTAGCACCGCGTTCGTCTCGGTAAAGCGCAATGAACCTTTCAGCTGAACCAGGTCCCCCGGCTCGGCCTTGAACCAGGCGTAGCCGGCAACCGGCAGTGCTTCCTCACTGATCTGTTGGCCGTCCCGCGAAAGGCGGGCGATGAGCGCGTATTCCTGCTCGCTCCCGCTAGGATTGGCCGCGTAAACAGACAGGCCAAGGTCGTAGCCGGGAGAGTAGTAAAGCCATGGCGGCAGATCCCAGAAAATGTCGCCCAGCGCGCTGCCCATCACCGACAAGGCTGGACTCACAGCGGGAACTCCACGTCTTCACCCTTGAGGGCTTTTCTGACCAGCGACAGCGCCCAGGCGCTCATGGCAATCATCATGGCAAAGCCGATAATGCCCGAAAACACCGCCTGCCAGAACAGCGGCTGATAGCTTTCGGGGTAGTAACCCCGGTATTCTTCAGGGTAAAGGTTCATGGTGATACCTCTTTAAGCTTTTTGGGCTTGTCCGGCGCGGTCAGTGGCTTCATCACCTGCATCAGCACGAACATGACCAGTAGCATCATGCCCATGTTGAGAAGGGTGGATATAAGGCTTTTCACTTCCTCGGGTATCAGCCACCAAACAAGCGTGCCGACCAGCGGCGGCAGGGCGATAAAGCCGATGATCCCAGCGATGACCGGCAGCCAGGCCGCGCCTTTCTGCCAGGCGAGATAAACGGCAGGTTGGCCGGGATCCGCGTAAACGATGTATTCGTAACCCGGCCAGTGCTCGACGCCGGCATCCTCAAAAGCCTGCTCCAGCCGGGTAAGCGCCTCAGCCGAGGGAACTGCCTCGAAATCTAGCCGGGTCAAGAAAAGAGCACCCTCGTCGGCGCTTTCCTCAAGCGGGGCGAAGGTGCTCATTCCCTTAATGCTGTTAGTCTGGCCTACGAGGATTGCCCGGTAGCCTGGCGGCGCCATCGCATAGGGCATAGTTTCCCTCCCTATGTTTAAACCAGGCGTCGCGTCTTGCGGCCGAAGGGATTCAGTGTCACCTTGCGATCGGCTATCGTGCCGCCGGCGGCGGTCACCGTGGCCACCAGCGTCAGCTTGTCGCCACCCACCAACCGCAGATCGGCCCCGAGTTCGCCGGGAGCTGCCAGATCGTAGTCTTCGTCGTTTCCGGCCGCCTGATCGGTGCCGAGGTACTTCTTATCGACGGTATCCGCCTTGGGGAACTTCGAGACACGGATATTGCCCGACACTTCAGCCTCGGTGATGAGGTTGAGGCGGTTAAGATACCATACCTCTCCCGCCGGCACTTCAAGCTCCGTGGTTTTGACCGTGTCTTGGGCGCTCAGGTCAGGGATGGTGACTTCAACCTTATCGCGCTCATCGATGCGGTCCTCGGTTTGCAGAACCTCAGCGGAAAGGAGTGCCTCTCTGAGCACCTGAAGCGGCAACCCCATCCAGTAGCCAGATTCGTTGTCGTAAACACCGAGTAGCGACAACGACTGACCGAGCGGCGGCACCCAGCCCTTCGGAGGTCGCGTACCGGGATAGCCCGGGAGCTGCTGCGGAATGATCTCTTTTGTCATGAGTTTTTCTCCTCCTGTTCGCTGGAATCGCCTAGGACTTGCCGGTGATGCCCTTCATCATCGGCATCATGATGGCCATCATCATCACCATCATGATCATCGGCATCATCGCCGAGAACATGCTCGACATGTCGTTGGTCTGCTGCGGATAGTAGCCGCCGACGGTGCCGTACTGATACTGCTGGGGACGGGCCTGCTGTGTTACGTACATGTTTTAATTTCCTCCTGGTTCTATTCCTTTTTTGAATCAGTCTTTGGACGTGACGCCCTTCATCATCGGCATGATGATAGCCATCATCATCACCATCATGATCATCGGCATCATGGCGCTGAACATCCCCGAAAAGGGATCTTCAGTTTGGGTCGGATAGTAGGCGCCCGGCCCGCTTACCTGCATCGGGTTATACTGCCCCGGCGCCACCGGCCCGCTGATTTGCTGTGAAGTGAACATGGTTTCCTCCAACTTACTTTCGATCGAACTTACGGTGTTTGCCTTGTGCCGTCTCTCTCGGGTTGGTTCCCCTGTCGCCGCCGCGACGGCGGCAGGGGATCTCATATCAACCACAAGGAAAAGGCATCAGGCAGAGCAGGCGCTACTCGAACATGGCGCGCTTGTAGCCGCTCACCATGACCGGGCCCTTGCCGTCAACGCCGTCGCGATAGTGGTTTACCCGGCCTTCCTTCACCTTTTGACCGGTCGGCGCGATGCCGTTCATGCCGGTGCGGTAGGATTCAGGGGTTGCCTTCTCTTGGTAGGTGACGGGGAC
>NZ_JBDLLU010000027.1 GCF_039749495.1 Dehalogenimonas sp. THU2
GCCGGTGACGGATATGGCGCAGGCGCCGTGGCCGGCCAGGGCGTCAGCTTTCTTCGACCCTTCGGTGATCCATAAAGGCACCTTCGGATTGCCGAGATCTTTCTGACATCGAGGCGGGCAGTCGAGGCGATTGGCCGATCCGGCCGGAAGCTCGTACTTCACCGTCTTACCCTGGTTGTTGGTGCGCGGATTGTCGGATCGGAGTTGAAAGCCCGCGGCTGTGCCGTCGACACCCCAGAGTGGAATGAGGAGGCCGGGCACTCGCTGTTGCGCCGGGGCAAAGCCGAGCCTGGCAAGCTCGGCTTTGTCTTCGACGCTCCGGTATTTCCGCTCCCGGATTACTTCAAGACCAAGGCCGCTTTGCTCATGAAGATGTTTAAAATGACTCTCCATAAGCTCCGGTATAGCCTCGGAAAAAACGTCTCCGGCAGCGGTGGACTGGCCGCTTAAATCTTTTCTCACCATGACCGTCTTAGTAAGCGACGTCGCGTTGTACTGCCTTCAGAAAACGCTTCAGCCCCTCGGCGGAAAATTTACTTGGCGGCAAAGGCGAGTTGAAGTCGTCGAGTTCCGCTTCAATATGGCAGTGTTTCTCGAACCACCGCCTGATCTGATGGTCGCGGATATCGAGATGCCAGACTTTGGTCTTGGCCCTGTCCCATAGCTCAATGATTTCATTTTCGGTGACACCGTCCTCCAGCCTGGTCTTATCTTTGCCGGTCACTTCATCGGGGAAAAGGTCGTCCGGGGCTTCGCTGTCCGGCGGCGGAAGTAACAAAGACTGGCTGGGCGCCATTCGAGCTAACTTCTGAGTTTCGGCCAAGGTATAGGCGGCACTCAGAAACAGAACCCGCGCTATCTTTTTCCGGCCCTCAACCTCCACTTCCTTTTCCACAAGCTTGAGGGACAGCGGAATCATCGACAGTCTTCCGCAGACGCTTTGAATGAGTTCGAGCATGGAGTTCACGTTGACGATGGAGTGGTATGAGCTGGTGTCGAGTTGATAGACGCCAAAACCCGGGCACTTGGGAATCAAAAACTGCAAGTTCATCACTCTCTTACAGCGACCGGATTCGTAATAAGCGCACGTCTTGGGGTCGCAAGTGATCTCTCTAAGTTCGGTTTCCAGGTCCTTATGGGTGGCGATGCGGCCGGTCCGGATATCTACCCTGGCTACCGCCGTCTCGCCGTCACCGCGGCAGATTAGGCCCCGGTAAGCTGAGTAACATTTCAGGTATTGGCTGGCCCACTGGCGGGGTTCTTCGGTCGGCAGCATGATTTGAAGCTCGGTCGGCTTATCGCCGAAAACCTTCCTCACTTCATCCGGACAGACGAAATAGTCGGTGGGGACGGGATAGGTAAAGCCCTCGCTGGACTCTCTCTTAAGTCCCAGCCTGATCTTCCCCAGCCTCGGTAACCTGATGACTTCGGTGACTCCCTTGATCGGCATTTCTTTCTCCTCGGTTTTAATTTTCCTCATAATGGCCAGATCTCTTAGATGAGCCCTTGCAAGTATGCGGGCAAGTATACGTAGCCCGTTTTCGAAATCTTCCCGGTCGGCTTCAATTGACATTACCGCTCCTCCTGTATGCTGAGTAGATTGGCAGTCGGAGACAGATAAACAGTATCAGTATCACTTTCGCTTTCGGTTTCGTTTTGATTCCCTGACTGATCTTCCTCAGCTTCGGCAACCTGATGAGTTGGTTGACTCCCTTGGTCGGCATGATGAACCTCCTCCTTCTTTTTCCGTGCTAATCTGGCTTTTTTGGCTTCTTCGGCAAGTTCCTCAAGGTAAGCTTCGGCAATCATCCTAGCCAGCAACTTGAGTCCATTTTCAGGAGTATAGATAGTCATCTATAAAGCGCCACCGTCTTCTTCAATGGTGAAAAGATCGTCAAAAGAACAATCTCTGAAGAACTCCAGGAAACGCTGGCGCATATAGGCTGAAGGTGGCCGTTTGCCAGTCACCAGTTGAGAAAGGTAGGAGCGGGACATGCCAAGTTTCCTGGCAAGAGCACGCTGCGATAGATTTTTCTTTGCCAAGGCAACATCAAAAGGCTGTCTTTTCAGGATCACCTTAACCATTTGGTTCACTCCAGCGTACAGAATGTACGCTAAATAGTATAAAGTTCGACCCCTACTTCGTCAAGCAATTATTGTCACTATTATGTTTCTATTTATGTTCTAAAGGTGTTTACAAATGTTTACTTTAGTGCTATACTCTTCGCTGGAGGGTGCTATGGTAGAATTCAATAAGTACCTAAAAAACCTCAGACTGGAACACAACCTGTCACTTCGGGAAGTGCAGGCTAAGGCTGGTGTCTCCAGCTCCTATCTAGCCCAGATCGAGCAAGGACATAAACCCCGCCCTAGCGCTGATATACTGAAAAAGTTGGCTCCAGTATTCGATGTGCCGGTAAGGGATCTCATGAAAGCTGCCGGCTATCTGGAGGAAGCCGCTAGTGAACTAAGCGATAGAGAGGAGATTGAAATGGCCTTCCGTTATGTGATGAGCGACCCCCGCTACAAGTCAGGTACACGTCTTTCCGGCGAACTCACACCCGACGTCAAGCGCTTCATCGTCGAAATGTACGAGAAGGCCACCGGCAAAAAGTTGTTACCCGGGGGCTAACAAATGAAGCTATCTAGCGACCTCCGGTGCTTCTGTGATCATTTAGTTAGAAAATTCGGTAGCCCGGGTGACTCTTCCGAAGAGCAAAAGGCTGACGAATTTCGCAACGTCTATTTGAAAGGCCTGCCATCTAATATGAGGACGCTCAGGGCCGTGGCTTCGTGTTGCGGTATCAATTTGAATGGGACAGATAAAATGCCTCATAACCTTAGGGGCTATCATGAGGTGTTCGATAGCAAGAAAAATATCTACTTCAGACAAGGCGATACCCTGAGTGGTCAACAGAACACCATTCTTCACGAGATTAGGGAAATGATGGAGACGCTTTTTGCCGAAGCCGACCCGAGTTATGATGCGCTCCGTACCAGTGCACGTCATCTGGCCGCCAACCGCTTTGCCACGGCGGTGCTGTTACCGAGAGACGACTTCATAAAGAAGGTGTACGAAACCGGCCTCGATGTTATTGAACTGGCATCCTTTCACTCCAAGAGTTGCGCTCAAGTATTGCTACGCATGGGTGAAGTGCTGCAAGGCAAGTTGTTTGTTTATAGTGCGCTCTATGAACCCTGTGGTGAAGGGAGCTCCGCATGGCAGGTCGCTTACTGGACCGGGTGCCATAATGACGAAGAACCTGAATCCAACGTATCTTATTCTGACGGCTATTTTCCTAGAAAAGGCCGTCATGCCCTGCCCGGTTCGCTAATCAACCTCGTGATCAAAACAAAAAAACCACACCTCGCCCGGGTCACCCTCTCTGATGATGACGACAACGGTTTGCTGGCATTAGCAAGACCTCTCATGATCTCAGGTGACCCCATAAAAGCGGTTCTAACCGCGGTACTTTCAACCGACAGGAGTTTTATTGAACCTCAAATCGGACGTTTGAGACCTATTGATATCAAAGGATTTTTCAAACACTTGTAGACAATGTGGGGAGGCAAAGCTATGGGAAATCAGATAAAAAGAGTGGTTATCTATGCCAGAGTTTCTTCTGACCGTCAGGATGTTGACCTGTCCATCTCGGCTCAGTTGAAGTCACTGAGAGACTACGCTAGCAAACACGGCTTTTTTGTGGCCAAGGAATTTGTCGACGAGGCTGAAAGCGGCCGGAGCACCGCCCGTCCGGCCTTCCGTGAGATGATCAGTTTGGCTAGAGCAAAACAGCATCCATTTGATATGATTCTTGTCTGGAAACTTTCTCGCTTCGCCCGTAATCGCGAGGACTCAATCATCTATAAATCCCTTCTGAGAAAACAGGACGTTCAGGTGGTTTCGATCAATGAGCCAATCGAAGACTCCCCAACCGGCCGCCTTATGGAGGGTATTATCGAGGTTATCGATGAGTTCTACTCTTCCAATCTGGCGCAAGACATCACTCGAGGCCTTCGCGAGAACGCATCCCGCGGGTTCTTTAACTGTAGCCGGGTTCCTTATGGCTACATGAAAAAGAAGATCCGCGATGGCGAGAAAGAGCGTAATACTTTAGTGCCACATCCTGAACAAGCTCCAATCGTTGAACGAATCTTTAACGAAATTTCCAGAGGTAAAGGCCTCAAAGAAATTGCCAAAGGCCTTAACGGAGACGGCTTCCCAGCGCCGGCTGGTGGAAAGTGGGGCAAACAACGCCTGCACAAAATTCTCACCAATGAATCTTATATCGGCCGCCTAGTTTGGGGTAAAACCCACCGTGGGAAACACAACAACTTACCGCCCGTGATCAAGGATGATGCATGGCAAGCCTTAATTGATAAGACTTTATTTGATGACGTCCAAGTCACTCTCGCTTCCAGGGCACCGAAAGTTACCCACCCAAGAGTAACCAGTAGCACCTATTTACTCAGCGGTCTCATTAAATGCCACAAGTGCGGCGCCGCTTATATCGGCTATGGTGCCAAGTCTGGTCAATTTCACTACTATGTCTGCGGCACTGCTTATAGCAAAGGAAAAGGTATTTGTCCCAGCCAGCATTTGCCCAAGGAAAAAGTTGAGGGCTTCATCACTAACAAGGTTAGTGATTATGTGCTTTCCGATGACAACCTTCTCAAACTGATCAGGGAGAGCAACATGGCCATTGAAGGGGCTGATCATAAATACAGGGAACAGATGGAAGTGTTCAATCGGGAAATCGAACAGTGGCAGCTACGCTTAGACCGTCTCTATGAATTCGTCGAGACCAAAGCAATTGACCCTGCAAGAATGGCCGGACGCATAACCGAACTTCAGGACAAGATCGAGAAGATCAAACAGGCCAAATTAGATTTGGAAGAGGACCATGTCTGGCAAAAAGCAAGAATATTTGATCCTCAAAAGATTCTGCCCTACGTAGCAGAATTGCGGGAATTCCTGAATACACGTGGGTTGGTTGAGCGGAAGACAGTTTTAAGATCGTTTATCGAATGTATCAGTGTTGATGATGACAAACTGACATTCGATTACACCATGCCGTTCCCACCGGATAATCAGAAGCAGGAGACAATATCGGTTCTAGATATCGTCCCCTCAGCTCCACCATAGTTAACAGTATTCTGAACCGCCTTTTCACAGTTTGTTCCATCAGATCACAATATTTATACTATGTCGTCTCCACCGAGGTTCTTCTCGTAGTACTGGTTGATGTAGAGGATGGTCTTCCCATTTTCGATTTCCTTAACCCGTTTGCCATCGCCGTCATAGACGTACTGGGCATCGGCGCTGTTGCCGGTGATGGACACTAGCCTGTTCTCCACGTCCCAGGTGAGGGTTTGATATGGGGCGATAGCTGTCAGTGTGGCCGTGGCCGCAGCTCCAGATCCACCGCCGCCTGAGATAGTGACAGTCGGAGCGGTGGAATAACCGCTGCCGCCGCTGAGGAGGTTGAGGCCAGCCAGTGATGTCGGGGACAAGGTAGCGGTAGCAGAAGCGCCTGATCCACCGCCGCCTGAGAACGAAACGCTGGGGGCGGTGGTGTATCCACTACCACAACTGGCCAGCGTGATGCTAGCCAACGCGGTGGGAGCTAATACTGCCACTGCAGTAGCGCCATATCCGCCGCTCGCTTACGTCGTCTGTTATTGTAACCGTGATCGTTCCTTCAAAGGAATTGCTAAACCAAGTTGTATTTTATGCTGGATAATCTTGGTGTTTACGATCTCAAATAGAGTTATCAAAGAAAAAAGCATTCCAAAATATAGGGAAAACGGTATTGTTAAGTCTCTCAAGGGCATTGCTTGAATTACCAATGCTCCCGCAACAAGATAGAAAATTACGCATAGAATAAGGACAGGGGCATTATTTATTCCAGCCAAAATCAAAAGTAGTATCCCGAATATCGCACCATAAACGAGTAAACCAGAAAAATATAGCCAGAAAAGTGCCGTAGCGATTGCTCCGGTGTACAAAGCCAAAACCAAAGCAAAAACACAGCAAAGGACGCTAAGGAAAATCCACTGTCTTGCATTTTGTTGTTTTTGTTTTTCGTCAAATCCCTTTTCTAGGGCACGTTCAATAATGACTTTAGAGTAACGGGACTTTATTAACTTAACAATATTCATGATATTACCTTCGATTCATTAATAGGATAAAGGATAAATCGTATAATGTTAACTAGTCCAAGCATATTCCCAATACATTTCGTCCCACTGGTTATATGTAGATTTATTTACTCTAGTTAATTGCGATAAAAACGATTCTGAATCTGTGAATGACTCAGAAAGAATATTCACAGGAAGGTCGACCATAGTGCTCGCAATCACAGAATTGAATAATTGATCAGGCCCTTGAGCAATTTCATATTCTAGAGAACATGCGGGCAATATGTCATCTAGTATCCCACTAATACCATTTGCGACAGCTCCACCAATACCTCCTACGATGGTGTCTTTGATCAAATCACCCACTCCATATTGGTCACCTGTAAATAAATGTTCAGTAATATCTCCTGCAACATTCCCACCAGCGCCAGCAGCCATCATTCCAACAAGCCCAACACCTGTCGAAGCTATTGCGCCAGCAACCGCCGCCCCTGCAACGGTACCAGCAAATCCATTCCATGAAAACTCTTTATGTTGAATAGCCATATCAACAATTGCATATTTAACCAACCCCACTAAGGCACCAATTCCTGCCCCAATCAAAAATGTCCAATGCCCCGTCGGGTCAGTGTATTTTAACGGATTATTGTAGCAGTAGCTATACCGGTTGAACGCCTGCGGATTCATGAAGTCGGGAACAATCGTATCCGCACTGATAAACCGCCCAATGGCCGGGTCATAATACCGCGCCCCGTAGTAATACAGCCCGGTGGAATCCAGACGTTGCCCGGTGAATTTCTCATCCGTTGGCACTGAACCCGTGCGGGTGGCACCGTAAGGATAGGTTGTCGTAGAGCCTAAAGAGCCCCCGCTGCTGTCTGTGACCAGCGAGGTGCTGTTCAGGCTGTCCTGGTGGATGTATTGCAGTGTCGTCCCTTCGCGTTCGGCAATGAGCTTGCCTCCCAGGTAGTAGTAGGTCGTAACCACACCTGTAGTGAGGTTCTTCTCATAGTATTGGTTGACATACAGAATGGTTTCACCGTTTTCGATTTCTTTAACCCGTTTGCCATCGCCGTCGTAGACGTACTGGGCATCGGCGCCGTTGCCGGTGATGGACACTACCCTGTTCTCCACATCCCAGGTGAGGGTTTGATATGGGGCGATAGCTGTCAGTGTGGCCGTGGCCGAAGCCCCGGAC
>NZ_JBDLLU010000028.1 GCF_039749495.1 Dehalogenimonas sp. THU2
CACCAATGTACCGGTCAAACCGACGTTTGACTGGGCTGACGTCCCCGGTGCCGTCTCCTACGAAGTCTGGGTTGACACCAAGGCTGACTTCAGCACCGCCGTCAAGGCCACCACCCCGATCTCGGCTTACGCCTGGACCGGTGCTAACCTGGCCAACAACACCTCCTACTACTGGCAGGTACGCGCGGTAACTGGTTCCGGTACTTCCGGATGGGTAACCAGCGTGTTCACCACTGAACTGGCCGCGCCTCCTGTGGTCACCGTGACCCAGCCGGCCCCCACTCAGACGAACATCACCCTGACCGTTCCTGCGACTGAGACCCCCAGCTACATCTGGATCATCATCGGTGTCGGCGGCCTGCTGACCATCCTGGTGATCGTCCTCATCGTCCGCACCCGCCGCGTAGTCTAACTCGTTAGACTAAACAGCAACGGATAATCAGAAGGCCCCCCGGGCAACCGGGGGGCCTTCTTTATTTACCCCCCTCGTCATTGCGAGCCTCCGGCGAAGCAATCTCGGTTTTCCAGTGATTGGTCCTCTTCACCCGTACTTTCGTACTAGGGCCGCTGCTGTTCTAATTCTCAAATACGTGTAAACACGGCTAAAAATTTATAATCAGGGTATTGACATGTGTGGTAGTATTGTAGAATATGTAAATCACGTGGTGAGATACCTTTGACCACCACGAATAAATCTTAGGGAGGTGAAAATACCGGACACATGCCCGCGGAGCGGCAGGTCTCCGTAAACACCTACAACCAGACATGAGTTCCAACGTTATGAATACGTTAATCGATAAAAAAAATTGAAAAGGAAATCTAAAGGTCGATGAAAAAGTTTAATAAATTCTTTAGTGTACTGCTGACCGCGGCGCTGCTGACCGGCATGCTGGTTAGCACTGCTTTGCCGGTTAGTGCTGGCACTCAGGTGTGGAGCGACTTTACTGTCCCTTCCACCACCAACAGGGTACTGAGCACCACTATCACTGACGTCTCAGCTTTTGCTCAGTCCATGGTCGACGGCGCCCTTTATGCCTCCGTTAACGAGGGTGGCTGGAAACTCATCAAGTCCACCGATGGTGGACGCACCTGGGCCACCACTTTTACTACCACCGGTCTGCCGGCTGTAGCCGCGGTGGCAATCGTCCCGTCCAAGACTGAAGCCGATGTGGTCTTTTTGGCTGACGCTACCACCATGTACAAATCCATGGACGGCGGCAAAACCTGGACCACTATCGTTGGCGCGCCCGCCGGTGATGCTATCACCGCTCTTGATGTCGCTATCTTCGGTGGTCGCTACATAGCGGTAGTTGGCACTAATGCAGCTGGTGTTTCTGACGCCGGGGTGTATTTCTGGGATTCTAATGACGTTTTCAATAACTTGAATCCAGTCGGAACCACCACCTTCGGGTTCCCGGTATTAGCTTTGGCCATGGCACATACCTTCGGCACTGACCGCGCGGTTGTAGCTGTTGGTAATAATGGTGCCAACGCTGTCGTTCGCGTTAATGTCAACGGTGGTGCTTGGGGTGCTACGGTACTCGACACTGTGATCACGTCTGGTGTTCCTACCGCAGCCGACATTGCATTCCCCACTGACTTCAACGCCATAAGCAATCCCATATACTTCACCGTTGTTTCAGGTCCGACCGGTGGAGCTTACCGCATGGTTGGCAACACTTTCTTATCTATTGACGCCGGCCTTACTTGGAACAATATCTCCGTCAATGGTGCTTTTAATGCTGGTGCCGCTAATGTCATGATCGGTTCTTCTGCTGGCACTGTCAAAAAGAGCACCAACTCAGGCGTTTCCTTTACTCCCGTCAACCTGCGTTCGGTTGCGGTAGCCAGTTCATTTGTGTTGTTTGATATTGGTTACGCCTCCAACCAGAAAGCTTATATCCTTAACGCCGGTGAAGCTCTTAACGTCTCCATTGATGGTATGATGTACTTTAACCAATGGAGTCTGATTGACGAAGCTAGCCAGTTGGCTACCATGGACATGGCAGCTAATGGCGATATTTATGCCGTGACTTCTCCTACCACCACCCTCGGTATGTTTGATACCTTCACGCTGACTTCAGTTGCAGGTGGTGGTTTCTTCGCGGGTGATGTTTTCACCCTGACTTCAGCCGCCGCCGGTGATGCGACGGTCGTTGAAGGAACCGGCACCGTAAATGTTGTGGTCTCCGGTGGTGGTTCTGCTGCGTACCTCGCAGGTACCTGGACTGTCACATTTACCGCTGCAAGTGAGGTAGCGACTGTAACCGCTCTCACCGCTGGAACGGTAACCTGGGCAAACGGAACAGATTCACCTGCGGCAGCGGAAACTGTGGACCCCAATAATTCAATGACTGTTACCAATGTCAGCGGTGAAACAGTGACCATGGATATGAACCCAGTTGTCGTAACCCTGGTCGGTGCGGTCTCGCCCGCCGGTCCCATCACCTTCACCACCGCTGGTGAGGTCAGTGCCGTTTTTGCCGCTACCGCGGTTGGTGACGTCACCTGGACGGCAACTGCCGGCGCTACCAACGCAACAGGTGCAATAGTGTACGATCCGAATACCACCGCCGCTGTTGCTGCCGGTACCATCACCGGGTTGGACAATAATCCGGTTACCGTAGGCGGTAAGCTATGGCGTTACTTCGGCGGTGTTTGGGAACGCATTGATACCGGTCTCAACATTAACGACAACGTCTTCGTCTCCCCGAACTATGCCACTGACAAGACTGTCATGATCGCTAATATGGGGACCGCTGATGCCATCATGGTTTCCGGTAACAACGGGAACAGCTTCACCGCCATGCTGTCCGCGCCGGGCAGTTTTGACGGGACTCCAAATGTCATTGAATCTGTTTTCGTTGTCAACAACACCACCGTAATCGTCGGTTCCGCCGACGGTGTCATCACCAAAAACACCAGCCCCTTCTTCTGGACTGAGACCAACGTATTTGGAGTTGGTTCTGCTATGGATGTTACCGATATCAAGCAGGCTTCCAATGGTGACCTGCTGGCAGTAGCTACCAAAGCCGGATCAACCAAAGTCGCCAAGTCGACTGACGGCGGCGCTACCTGGACGGTTATAACTGCCAATAACATCAGTTATGGTAATGGAGCGAAGGCCTATGTCGCTCCGGCCAATGACTATGCTGCGACTGGCAATTACTTTGTTGCCGTATTCGACAAAACGTACCGTGGTAAAACCGAGATTGCCAGCGGCGGTATGGGTTCTGCCACTGGTGTGGTTACCGCTCCCGGTATTGGCAATTCTGATGAAGGCAACGGTGTTGCCTATATCAGTGACACCGGCAGTGATATTGAGCGCGCCCGCGGCAAGATGGACTGGGTTGATAACCTGGCCTCTTTTGGTAGCGGCGTTGCTAAATTGTTCGTCACGGTTGAGGCTGATGGCAATAAACTGTGGGCTCTGGGTGTTAATGGTAACATTCGCGTCTACACCGATACCATGGCCAAGGGCATCACCGGTGTAGCCGCTTCCAACATCGTGTCCACCACTTCGGTCTTCCTGGGCATTGTGACTACCACCAACACCGCTACCATCTCATGGGATGCCATGCCCAATGCTACCCGCTATACCTATGCGGTGGCGACGGGTGCTTATGAGAAAGATCTCATGAACCTCAGCAGTGCTGTGGTTGCCAATGGTTCCATTACCGGCACTACTGCCAACCTGACCGGTCTGGCCGCCGACACCGCCTACTATGTCAGTGTCTGGGCTGACCGAACCGGTACCGGTGGCGCTAACCCGATGAGTAGCTTCCGCGGCACTTCTTCCTTCACTACCGTGGTGGGTGCCCCCACCCCGGCGATGAATCTGGCCCCGGCCGCTGGCGCCACCAATGTACCGGTCAAACCGACGTTTGACTGGGCTGACGTCCCCGGTGCCGTCTCCTACGAAGTCTGGGTTGACACCAAGGCTGACTTCAGCACCGCCGTCAAGGCCACCACCCCGATCTCGGCTTACGCC
>NZ_JBDLLU010000029.1 GCF_039749495.1 Dehalogenimonas sp. THU2
GCAACTGGAAAATCAGCAGAAGACCGGTATCGACGACTACCTGCTGCAACACTGCCTTGCCGACGCTGAAAAGCTGGTCACTGATTTCAAGCTGGAGGAGGAAGAGCGCGAATGTTACGTTTCCGGCTTTATTCTTCGTGACGGCACAGTCGGCGAGATGGTGGTCGATGAAGACGACCGGTATTTCATGGTCTCGGCCGGCGGCGCCATCAAAAAATTGTGGCAGTACGACACCTCGAAGGTGACTTACCTGCCAACGAATGACCCGTTGGTCGGCCAAGTGGTACATTTCGCCCCCGCCGCGGCGCCTTATGATTCGCAGGCCAAACTATTCGGTGAAGTGCAGAGTTTCATTCATCGCTACATGGAGTTGCCGGCTGACTTCGAAGAGATCGCTTCACTCTATGTGCTCCTCTCCTGGGTGTATGAGTTTGCCCCGTCGATTCCGTATCTCCGGGTGATCGGCGACTGGGGTACCGGCAAGACGCGTTTCCTGCAGGTGGTCGGAAATGTCTGCTTCCGGCCGATGTTCGCCTCCGGCGCCACGACGCCGTCGCCGATCTTTCGCATCCTTGAACAATTCAGGGGCACTTTGGTGCTTGATGAAGCCGACTTCAAAGATTCCTCCGCCTGGACGGAGATGGTAAAACTGCTCAATAACGGCTACCGGCCGGGGATGCCGGTCCTTCGGGCCGATAAAGAAAACGGAAAATGGTTCCCGCGAGGCTACCAGGTGTTTGGCCCGAAGCTGCTATCGACAAGATTCCCTTTCGCCGACGAGGCTCTTGAGAGCCGCTGCCTGACTTCAGAGATGATGCCCCTCACCCGAGACGACATCCCAAGGGTGCTGCCGGCATCGTTCGATAAGGAGGTTGGGACGCTACGTTCCAAGCTGCTAACCTTTCGCCTGCAAAACCTGTGCCGCCTCAAAGGCAAAACCTTCGGCAACGAGCTGCTCGAACCGAACCTGCAGCCGCGTCTTCAGGAGATACTAATCCCCATGAAGGCCATGCTTAACGGCGACCATGCCATGGCGGAGGCCCTCGGTGGCTTCGTCCACCGGCTGCAAGAGTCGCTTTACACCAGGCGCCGGGAAAGCGATGCCGGCAGAGTACTTGCCGCCATGATCGAATTGCATCAGGAAAAGCACGAATTATCACTCAAAAACATCGCCGTAAGAGCTGACGCCATGGATGAGGAGTCACCGGCTCTTAACCCGGAGAAAGCCGGCTGGCTGACCCGAAGACTGGGCTTTCAGAAAGAGAAGGGAAGCACTACCCGGCGAAGGGTGGTGTGCTGGGATCAAGTCAGGGTCGAAAGTCTGGTTAAGCAGTATGGGCTTAAGCTTGAGCCGCCCGTATCGGGTGAAAAACCTTTCATTCCTTTCGAACCTTTCGGAACAGCTTCGGATTCGGCGAAAGGTTTTACAGAGCTAAAAAAACCTTTCGGAAAAACAACGGATAGATCAACTGATTTAGCTTCAAACAGGGTGAAAGGTGTTGAAGCCGCGGAAAAACCTTTCGAAAAACCTTTCAATCGTGAGCCCAAACGTGGCCCGAAAGGTTTGAAGGGTTCGAAAGGTTTTGTAGGGAATACGGCTCCTGAACATCAATCAAAGGGAGTGACATGAAGAAGAAACGGACACTTTATGAATGTGCCCATGCCAGGGTGAACGGCAAGCGGATCTATTGCCGCAAAGGATTCCCCCTGTCCGACAAGACCGGAAACGGCGGAATTGACATCATCCGGCTGGCACGCGGTGAACCGCTGGCACTCGAAATCTGCCAGTCCTGTTTCTGCTTCGCCAAGCTTGGGCCGCTCATCCCTCAGGAAGAACGCGGCTGGATTAAGAAGAAAGGTGTGAGGCAATGATCGATTTCCTGGGCGAGGTTTATGAAAAACTCTGGCGGGCGGCAGGGGGCAAACCGTGGACCGAGATCATTCGGGATGACCAGAAGAAGGCGCCTCTGGTTTACATGCTTATCTTCCTCGGCCTGGGCATTTTGCTTGTAAGGCTCGGCGGCAAGTACTGGTGGCAGATGCTCATCGGTTTCTTCCTGGGAATTTTTGCCGGTCATTTCTGGTGGTAGCTATGGAAGATAGATTCAACCGTATCAGGCGCATGCAGCAAGACCTGGCGTGTGAGCTTCAATCTTTCATGGCGGAGCTTTTTACCAGCGCGGCCGATCCGGCCACTATCATCGGTTTCGCCCAGCGGCTGGGCATGGATATGTCTGCTGCCGGTGGAAGCAGGCCGATAAACCAGCCTGCTCTTGACCCGTATCGAATCCTTGGTTGCGACCGCACCGCTTCAAAAGAGTTTGCTAGGCGGCGTTATCTGGATCTCCTGCGGAAGCTTCACCCCGATACCGCCGGCATCAGCGGCACCGAATACCTGACTCAAATGGTGACCGAGGCTTTCAGGCGGATCTGCCAGGAAAGGGGGTGGTAAAAGTGAAAAACGATGATGTCATCGAACTGCTTTCGGAAATTGCCCGGTTTGAAGACTCGGTGGATATGGAGAATGAGTATCGCATCGGCTGGGGATGGAGGCATGTCAGGATCTGGCCGGCGACGCTGTCCCGGCTGTTCAAGGACGGCTACCTCGATAACGTCTTTCGATCCAACTCCCATACCGGCTACCGGTTGAGCGACCTGGGCAAAAGCCTTCTTTCGGCTGAAATTACGTCGCCTGAGACGCGCCAGGAATTAAAACCAGAGATACCCGACACTCTCTTTGGGGATATCATCGGCCATGACGGCGTGAAAGAGCTTCTCAGGGCGGCACTTCTGGCAGAAAAACCGGTGCATGTGCTCCTGACCGGGCCACCGGCGCTTGCCAAGACGCTTTTTCTGTGGGATATCGAAAGAGCCGGAGGCGAAAAGGCCATCTGGCTGGTCGGCTCGGCGACTTCAAAGGCCGGGCTGTGGGACCTGGTTGCCGGGCGGGAACCGCAGATTCTGCTTATCGACGAGATCGACAAGATGAACGCCGCCGATACCGCGGCGCTGCTGACCATGATGGAAGGCGGACGGTTGGTGCGGGCTAAAAGGGGCCGTGAACTCAACATCAACAACCCGCTCAGAGTCATCGCCGCCTCAAACCGTTGCGAAAAACTGTCACCGGAACTCCGGTCGCGCTTTGCCATCCGAAAGCTCGATCCCTACGGGAGAGCTGAATTTCTGACGGTGGTGAGAGGGGTGTTGGTGCGCTCCGAAGGCCTCGACCAGGAGCTGGCTGGGGAAATCGCCCGCCGCCTGGACGGGCTCACCCAGAATGTCCGGGATGCCATCCGGGTGGCAAGGCTTGCGCCCCAACTTGGGGTGGAAAAAGCTGTCGCGTTGTTAATCGGATCAGGGTAAAAGTCAATCGGGGAGGGGGGTGACCCCTGAGGCAAGGGGGGAATAGTGTTTAAGTTTTTTTCGGGTATTCACAGACGGGTATCTACAGCGGGTATTTACACTGTAGTCGTGGCCTGTACGTTCCACAGGCTGTGCGATTA
>NZ_JBDLLU010000030.1 GCF_039749495.1 Dehalogenimonas sp. THU2
ACCGGTATCGACGACTACCTGCTGCAACACTGCCTTGCCGACGCTGAAAAGCTGGTCACTGATTTCAAGCTGGAGGAGGAAGAGCGCGAATGTTACGTTTCCGGCTTTATTCTTCGTGATGGCACAGTCGGCGAGATGGTGGTCGATGAAGACGACCGGTATTTCATGGTCTCGGCCGGCGGCGCCATCAAAAAAATGTGGCAGTACGACACCTCGAAGGTGACTTATCTGCCAACGAATGACCCGTTGGTCGGCCAAGTGGTACATTTCGCCCCCGCCGCGGCGCCTTATGATTCGCAGGCCAAACTATTCGGTGAAGTGCAGAGTTTCATTCACCGCTACATGGAGTTGCCGGCTGACTTCGAAGAGATCGCTTCACTCTATGTGCTTCTGAGCTGGGTGTATGAGTTTGCCCCGTCGATTCCGTATCTCCGGGTGATCGGTGACTGGGGTACCGGCAAGACGCGCTTTTTGCAGGTGGTCGGAAATATCTGCTTTCGGCCGATGTTCGCCTCCGGCGCCACGACGCCGTCGCCGATCTTTCGCATCCTGGAACAATTCAGAGGCACGCTGGTGCTTGATGAAGCCGACTTCAAGGATTCCTCCGCCTGGACGGAGATGGTTAAGCTGCTCAATAACGGCTATCGGCCGGGGATGCCGGTCCTTCGGGCGGATAAAGAAAACGGAAAATGGTTCCCGCGAGGCTACCAGGTATTCGGCCCGAAGCTTCTATCGACAAGATTCCCTTTCGCCGACGAGGCCCTCGAAAGCCGCTGCCTGACTTCAGAAATGATGCCCCTCACCCGTGACGACATCCCAAGGGTGCTGCCGGCATCGTTCGACAAGGAGGTCGGGACGTTACGCTCAAAACTATTAACCTTTCGCCTGCAAAACCTGTGCCGCCTCAAGGGTAAAACCTTCGGCAACGAGCTGCTCGAACCGAACCTGCAGCCGCGTCTTCAGGAGATACTCATCCCCATGAAGGCCATGCTTAACGGCGACCATGCCATGGCGGAGGCCCTTGGCGGCTTCGTCCACCGGCTGCAAGAGTCGCTTTATACCCGGCGCCGGGAAAGCGACGCTGGCAGAGTACTTGCCGCCATGATCGAATTACATCAGGAAAAGCACGAACTATCACTCAAAAACATCGCCGTAAGAGCTGATGCCATGGATGAGGAGTCACCTGCTCTTAACCCGGAGAAAGCCGGCTGGCTGACCCGGAGACTGGGTTTTCAGAAAGAGAAGGGAAGCACCACCCGGCGAAGAGTGGTGTGCTGGGATCAAGCGAGGGTCGAAAGTCTGGTTAAGCAGTACGGTCTTAAGCTTGAGCCGCCCGTATCGGGTGAAAAACCTTTCATTCCTTTCGAACCTTTCGGAACAGCTTCGGATTCGGCGAAAGGTTTTACAGAGCAAGGAAAACCTTTCGGAAAAACAACGGATAAATCAACTGATTTAGCTTCAAACAGTGTGAAAGGTGTTGAAACCGCGGAAAAACCTTTCGAAAAACCTTTCAATCGTGAGCCCAAACGTGAGGCGAAAGGTTTGAAGGGTTCGAAAGGTTTTGTAGGGAATACGGCTCCTGAACATCAATCAAAGGGAGTGACATGAAGAAGAAACGGACACTTTATGAATGTGCCCATGCCAGGGTGAACGGCAAGAGAATCTACTGCCGCAAAGGGTTTCCGTTGTCCGACAAGGCCGCAAACGGTGGAATTGACATCATCCGGCTGGCACGTGGTGAACCGCTGGCGCTCGAAATCTGCCAGGCCTGTCCTAACTTCGATCGCTTGGGGTCGATAATTCCACACGAGGAACGCGGCTGGCTTAAGCCGAAAGGAGATCGCAAATGATCGATTTTCTTGGCCGGCTCTACGAAAAGCTCTGGCGAGCGGCAGGGGGCAAACCGTGGACCGAGATCATTCGGGATGACCAGAAAAAGGCGCCTCTGATTTATATGCTTATATTCCTCGGCCTGGGCATTTTGCTTGTGAGGCTCGGTGGCAAGTACTGGTGGCTGATGCTCATCGGTTTCTTCCTGGGAGTTCTCGCCGGTCATTTTTGGTGGTAAATATGGAAGACAGACTCAACCGTATAAGGCGCATGCAACAGGACCTGGCGTGCGAGCTTCAATCTTTCATGGCGGAGCTTTTTACCAGCGCCGCTGACCCGGCTACCATCATCGGTTTTGCCCAGCGGCTAGGCATGGATATGTCAGGTGCCGGCGGAAGCAGGCCGATAAACCAGCCTGCTCTTGACCCGTACCGAATTCTTGGTTGCGACCGCACCGCTTCGAAAGAGTTTGCTAGGCGGCGTTATCTGGATCTCCTGCGGAAGCTTCACCCCGATACCGCCGGCATCAGCGGCACCGAATACCTGACTCAAATGGTGACCGAGGCTTTCAGGCAGATCTGCCAGGAAAGGGGGTGGTAAAAGTGAAAAACGATGATGTCATCGAACTGCTTTCGGAAATCGCCCGGTTTGAAGACTCGGTGGATATGGAGAACGACTATCGCATCGGCTGGGGCTGGCGCCATGTCAGGATCTGGCCGGCGACGCTGTCTCGGCTGTTCAAGGACGGCTACCTCGATAACGTCTTTCGCTCCAACTCCCACACCGGCTACCGGTTGAGCGAACTGGGTAAAAGCATTCTTTCGGCTGAAATTACGCCTCCCGAGACGCGCCAGGAATTAAAACCAGAGATATCCGACACTCTTTTCGGGGACATCATCGGCCATGACGGCGTGAAAGAGCTTCTCAGGGCGGCACTTCTGGCAGAAAAGCCGGTGCATGTGCTCCTGACCGGGCCACCGGCGCTGGCTAAGACGCTTTTTCTGTGGGACATCGAAAGAGCCGGAGGCGAAAAGGCCATCTGGCTGGTCGGCTCGGCGACTTCGAAGGCCGGGCTGTGGGACCTGGTGGCCGGGCGGGAACCGCAGATTCTGCTTATAGACGAGATCGACAAAATGAACGCCGCCGATACCGCGGCGCTGCTGACCATGATGGAAGGCGGACGGTTGGTGCGGGCTAAAAGGGGCCGTGAACTCAATATCAACAACCCCCTCAGAGTCATCGCCGCCTCCAACCGTTGCGAAAAACTGTCGCCGGAACTACGGTCACGCTTTGCCATTCGAAAGCTCGATCCCTATGGGAGGGCCGAGTTTCTGACGGTGGTGAGAGGAGTGTTGGTGCGCTCCGAAGGCCTCGAACTGGAGCTGGCTGGGGAAATCGCCCGCCGTCTGGACGGGCTCACCCAGAATGTCCGGGATGCCATCCGGGTGGCAAGACTTGCGCCTCAACTTGGGGTAGAAAAAGCTGTCGCGTTGTTAATCGGATCAGGGTGAAAGTCAATCGGGGAGGGGGGTGACCCCTGAGGCAAGGGGGGAATAGTGTTTAAGTTTTTTTCGGGTATTCACAGACGGGTATCTACAGCGGGTATTTACACTGTAGTCGTGGCCTGTACGTTCCACAGGCTGTGCGATTA
>NZ_JBDLLU010000031.1 GCF_039749495.1 Dehalogenimonas sp. THU2
CATGACCGGGCCCTTGCCGTCAACGCCGTCGCGATAGTGGTTTACCCGGCCTTCCTTCACCTTTTGACCGGTCGGCGCGATGCCGTTCATGCCGGTGCGGTAGGATTCAGGGGTTGCCTTCTCTTGGTAGGTGACGGGGACATTTTTCTCCAGGTCAGACCAGCTTGCGTACTTACCCATGCGGGCACCTCCTCTTTAGTCTCGGTCCGTTCGCGGCCGGGACATTTCTCGGGGTGCACTCCGGGCGGAAAGGCAAAGGGGTCAGCCTGAACCTTGCCGGTCCGAAGTGCTGACCCCTTGTTGAAGCTTATGAGCTGCCGAGAAAAACAACGAGCCTCGTGAGCCGGGTTTATTCGGCAAGCTCACGAGGCTTACGGTTTTAGATTATACAGGCTGTATTAGGACTGTCAATAGGTACTGGGTATTTTAGCTTTGGATACCCTCAAAAGGGCTTGGTTTTCGATATCTATCAGTAAGGGCTGGCTATACTTTGATGCTGACCAGTTCTTCTTCGTTTCTGGTCTGATACGGTGTGCTCAGCATGTCATCAGCCGCCATCTTCAGGGACTCGAGCAATTCCTCTTTGGTCCTTTCCTGAGCATTGACACCCGGCAGATCGATCAACCAGCCTATCCACCACTCACCCCTTTTTTTTATTACCGCTCTAAATTCCATTTTTTCACCGCCTTCTTCCTATCGTAGGAATGGGATATACAAATCACGGCAGATTTTTTTGGCAAGTTCATCATCTATCTCATTGTGTCTCGGAATGGCGCTTCGGTGTTTACCTTTCTGATAGATGCTGTGCCGGCCGCCTTCCCTAAGCAGAAACGCTCCGTGATTCTCGATGTGCTTGACGAGATCGCGTCTTTTCATGGCATTGAATCTTTCACCAGATTATATACCCAGCTGTTCGGTCTCCTCAAACTTAACAATCCTTGACAATACCCGCAGTTTGACCTATCGTGTCCTTTACTCTTTAGCATCGCTATGTTTAACAGTTGGGGTGTGGTACATGCGCGACTGGTGGCTCAAGATTCAAAGTGCTAAGAAACACATGGTAGATATTCAGGAAGCCGCCAGAGCTTACGCAAGTAGCCAGCCTTACAGCTTCATCAGAATCAATCTCCCTGATGCTACAAACCAGATCGGATACACCTTCCGTATTATTAAGCAACCTGATCCCATGATTGCCGTTATGCTCGGAGATTTCATACACAACCTGCGAAGTGCCCTTGATTATGTCGCCGTAGCTTGTGCTCCTCGAAAATATCGATATGAAACAGCATTCCCGATCGTTCGGCAAGATATTTTCGCCAAAGACGAAAGTGGCGAATTCGTCGTTAAGGACTCTAAGATTAGGAAAGACTTTGAATCTAAAATCCAATGGATCAATACGGAAGCTAAAGCACTGATCTTAAGGTTACAACCTTACCAGTTCGGAAACCTTGCTCCCCGCATAGTTTTAGGAATTATCAGCCGCCTCGAAAATGCTGATAAGCACCGTGAACTTATTACCATTGGTTGTGGGGGAAGAGATTTTATCGCGAGCTTTATCATTCCCGATCTCCCTGAACCCATTCCTTATCATCAATCTCTTGCAGTCGGTTCTGATTTTCTTAAACACGATACGCCGATCGTTTTTAATCTCCCATCTAATGTAATCGGAACTAACGGCACACCTCTTTTACTATCCGAAGTGGACATGCATTTCGCCGGCACCGCAAAGATACTGGTCAAGGTGAGTGGCATAGAGGAGAATCAGATGCTTCTTGATAGCATCCTGAACACCGCCTTTTTCGACGTCTCCGACACTGTCAAGTTGTTAGAACAGTATGTCTTAAAGGGTAGTTAGGACGATCATACCCCTCTCAATCAACTGAGTAAGTATTCACTCTTACATGTATGCTTGCTCTTCATGACGGCTTAGTGGCCAACGAATACGTGTATTTCATTACGCCTTACCACAACCCAGCTCGTTGGAGATCCGGTTATCCCGATGGTTACCTCGTACTCGGCTGTTTCCCCGTCTTCATTCATCGTAAAAAGATAAGAACCAGATGCCATTGGATTCAGCCGAGTAGGCACCAGTTGACCGTCATAGATGACACGCCCATCAGCATCTATCTGAATCGTATGGCCGTTGTAGTGCGTTGTTTTCATGTCGTCCTTTTGATGTTAGTGCATTATAGCGTAAAATGTGCGTTATGCGAACTTTTTAGGCCGTAATTTGCCTTAATATTTCCCCATGAATTCACGAAATATCATCGGGGAGCGCCTGCGTCAGGCGCGAAATAATTCCAAGCCTAGAGTGACTCAGGAAGAACTGGCGGCCCGGCTTCAGGTCATGGATATCCATATCGACCGGGCGAAGGTCGCCAAGATCGAAAGCGGCATCCGGCCGGTGTATGACTATGAACTCGCAGCGATAGCCAAAGCGCTCAAAATAGACGTCCGATGGCTTATCGAAGGCAAGTAATGGCTGGTATTCCAGACACAAAGTACACTTTCCGGTCACTTGGCCTTTTCAAACATCGCCGCCTGCCAGTTTAGCCACTTTTTATCCTGGGCTTCAGCGTACTTCTCAACCGCCTTTTCCGCCCATCTTTTTTGTCGTAAAGCCAAAGCATTGCTGCTTAACTGGCGAGCACCCGCCAGAGGATTCAACTCCTCCGGCGGGTTATGGATCTCGTAATCAGCCCTCAGAAGAGCCGCCATAGCCAACATGGCGAAATAATTATTCCACATTGACGATCTTGCCCTTGATGCCGAACATGGTAGAAAAGCCCCAGGCCAGTTGATCACAGAG
>NZ_JBDLLU010000032.1 GCF_039749495.1 Dehalogenimonas sp. THU2
CGGACGTCGCTACTTTTCTGTGGATTCGATGAAGAAAACGCTGGAAGGGGCGCAGGAGGAACCCCTTATCATGGCTTTACAACCTTAATGATTCGGGAAACCACCAATCATGAATTTACACCACTTGACGGGACACTACCACCGAGTTTGCCCCGTCGCTGATCGGCTTCTCTGTGGCCAGCGGTCCCAAGATCTTGGACGGGATATCTCTGTCTCTTGAATTCAAGCAGTTGTTCCCGGACGTCAAAATCGTCTGGGGCAGCACTCATCCCAGCGCGCTGCCGGAACAAACCATAAGCGAACCCTTCATCGATTACGTCGTCATCGGAGCTGGTGAATACACGATGCTTGAACTTGCGGACCACCTGGACGGGCGGGGGTCCGGACCGATCGACAGCATCAAGGGTTTGGTCTTTAAAAAGGATAACCAGATCATCCGTAACGAACCTCGTCCTTTCATCGAAGACCTGGACCAATTGCCGGATCCGGCATGGCATATGGTTGACGTTAAACAGTACTGGGCTTTCGCTCTGAATACCAGCCGTGGTTGTCCCTTCAAATGCACTTTCTGTTATAACACAAGGTTCCATAATGGTTACAGGGCGGATCTTTCGGTTTCTAAGATTATCGCCCAGATCGAACACCTTCAAAAAGAGTACGGCGCCAAGTCCATACGATTTTTTGAGGACAATTTTACCTTTAATCGTAAGCGGCTGCGTGAGTTTTGTAACGGGATAATCCAACGAAAAATCAAGTTCGAGTGGGACTGTGAGGCCAGAGCCGACCTGAGCGAAGAAGAGATCGCTCTAATGGCCAAAGCCGGCTGCACCTCGGTCGGCCTGGGCGTGGAAACCGGCAGCCACAGGATGCTGCACTTTCTCAAAAAGGGCATGCATCTGCCTCAAATGGAGAAGTCATTCTGGTTGTTCGTCAAATACAAGATATCCCCGCGATTGTATATCCTGCATGCTCTCCCGACCGAAACTATCGAAGATTTCGCCCAGACCCACGAACTGATGGAAAGGCTGGATTTTCCTCCGTACCTCTACATGCACTTCGTCCCATATCCCGGGACTCCGCTCGCTGAGTACTGCTTTAATAAAGGACTTGTCGAGGCTCCAAAAAGCCTGGCTGAATGGGGAGAGTTCGTCACCAAGGCCGGCATGGAGATGAATCTTTCCGATCTGCCGGATGAGGTCCTGGCGGAGCTTCGGAGTCATTTCAGGAGAACCTACACCACTCGCAGGCTGCGTTTTGCCATAAGGCACCGCCCTGGGTTCCTATTCACCGGCGTGACTCATCCCATTGAGTTCTTTAAGACTATTCGTGATCTATTCAAGAGCTCGCTGGCCTATATCAAAGGGGAAAAAGACAAGGAATCCCTGCCTTTCAACATTCTCAAATCCCCTACGATCATCTGGTACCGGAAGCATGCACAGGCTGTCGCGGAACAGGTGGCCAAGCGAACGGCGGAATTGCAGCGTGAAGTTGATCTGTTGAATAGACAGCTTGAAAAGAACAGCGCGGGATCTGAAGGCGAACAGGAAGAAGACACCCTCGGATCAAAGGATACTGCCGCGGTATAGGGGTGAACGGAGGAAGGTTGTGAGTTGGTATCAGGGCATAACTGGTGACTTGAACGGGATAGTTACAACTGTCTCGAACACTTTGGGATCAAGAATACGGAAAGAAAGGCGGGTAAGGAGTTCAAGGTTGGGCAACCGGGGAAGACCGGCTGACTACCAGGAAAGACTGGAATAATCGATGAAAGTTGAAAAACTCAATGCCCAAGTTTCATAGCACAATAAGCAGAAGAGACTTCATGAAAGCCCTGGGTCTGGCGGGAGCCGGACTCGGCGCTACCGCCGCCTTTGCCCCGTCCTTTGTCGACCTGGACGACGCCACCTCTGCCGGCGCCATTGCCAAGCCCTGGTTCCAGAAGGAACTCGAGTTCGAGACCCTGGCCCGCGCCGAGATCGACTGGAACGTTCTGCAGCGCACCGACAGAGCCACCCAGAAATGGGTGTTCAATTCCAATGAGGTCGACCGCGAAGAGTACGTCAAAAAGCGTGAGCCCGGTTACAAGGGTGTCAGCCTTCGTGACTACGCCCGCACCGGCGCTTCCTCC
>NZ_JBDLLU010000033.1 GCF_039749495.1 Dehalogenimonas sp. THU2
CCGGGATGTCCGCTGCGCCGCGCTGGCCGATATGGTCACCGGCTTGCAGACCGCCGCCCCCTGGGACGGCCCCACCGGCATCACCCCGCCCCAGGACAAGGGCGCCGCCCGCTGGGAAGGCTCGCCTGAGGAGAATGTTCAGATGTTGCGTGCCGCCCTGCACCTGGCTGGCGCCGCTCAGGTCGGCGCCATGGAACTCAACGACCACATGCTGCAGATCTTCGACAAGGGCGCCGTCGTCTTCGATGATGTCGAAAAAGGCACCCAGGATGAGAAAAAAGTCTATCATATCCCCAAAAAAGCCAAATATCTTTTGACCTATTCCATCCAGCAGAACTACATACAAGGTCTCTACCAACTCCGTGAGGATGAAGCCTATCCCGGCAAACTGGCCATGCCCATGCCCCTGGGACGCCCCGCCATCCACCGCGCTTATGGCGACGGCCGCTACACCGAGTGGCAGGCGATGCGCTTCGTCAAGAACCTGGGTTACCATGCTTACAAAGCCGGTGTCCGTGCCAATGTAGCCCTGGGCATCTTCTCAGGTCTCGGCGAACAGGGACGCGCCACCTATATGATGACCCCGCGTTCCGGTCTACAAACCCGCATCACCAATTACATCATCACCGATTTACCTTTGGCTCCTACTAATCCCATCGACTTCGGCGGCACCAAGTTCTGCGAGACCTGCATGCGCTGCGCTGAAAAATGCCCCAGTGATGCCCTGGGTCAGCAGAAAGAACCCACCTGGGATGTCGGCCCCGGGAACCGCCCGGGTTACAGGGGATGGCGCGTAGACTGGGGCAAATGTATTGATGTCGGTGCTCCCTCCCGTTGCGGCGTCTGCCACACCCTTTGCCCGTTCAATCATCCAAATGAAGGAATCATCCATCCGGTGGTTCGGGCTGTTTCCGCCACCACTCCCGTCTTCGATAGTTTCTTCGCTTCGATGGACCGCGTCTTCCAATACGCCGAGCCCAAGAGCCCCGAGGAGCTGGAAGCCTGGTGGACCCGCGACCTGAATAATTGGAGGCCCGATGTCACCCATGGCGCCGGTACGTTTAATTGGTAGCTAACCAAAACTGATCCCCCGGGAGGCGGCTGGTGAGCCGCCTCCCTTTTTTTGTGTACTCAGCTCCGTTTATACATTGAGGGGCGATACAATCTGCTCCATTATTCGATCACACACCCAACACCTGATATAAGCCATCTTCTTTATACCTCATCTAGTTGCTTTTTATTACCTATCATTATCATATTCTTATTTTAAATACGCATGTTGGCGGATAGTATATTCCCTATAATTACATTACAATACCTTATAGAACTATATCTAATAACAAGGAGCAACACTATGGGCAACAAATTCCATTCGACAATGAGCCGCCGTGATTTCATGAAGGGCCTCGGACTGGCCGGTGCCGGCATCGGTGCCGCCGCAGCCATCGCCCCTTCCTTCAGTGATCTCGACGAACTCGCCGCTTCTGGACCTTCCGCCCGCCACCCCTGGTGGGTTAAGGAAAATGAACTCGAA
>NZ_JBDLLU010000034.1 GCF_039749495.1 Dehalogenimonas sp. THU2
AGTAGAATCCCCGTACGTGGTGTAAATTCCTGGAGTTGAAAAAGCAGGCCATTGTGTGGTTTCTTGAAAGCAAATAACAACAAAGACTTTCAGGAGGTAACCACGACAATGGCCAAAGACAGGATGACACTTTTGGAATTGCTACGCAAGTCAGGAAGTGACAGCGAGCTTGATTTTCTAAAAGCAGGGGTGAAAATGCTGGCCGAAGCGGTCATGGAGCTTGAGGTTAAGCAGAAGACCGGAGCTGAGAAACATGAGCGCAGTAACGGTCGTTTAACCTACCGTAACGGCTACCGGGGGCGTATCTGGGACACCCGGGCCGGCACGATACCCTTGGCGATTCCCCGGTTGCGGGACGGCAGTTATTTCCCCAGCTTGCTCGAGCCCCGGCGCCGGGCGGAACATGCCTTGCTGGCGGTAATCCAGGAAGCCTATGTATTGGGCATCAGCACCCGCAAGGTGGAATCTCTGGTTCAGTCACTGGGGCTTAACGGTATCAGTAAGAGCGAGGTATCGCGAATATGCGGGGCTCTGGACGATGAAGTGGAACGCTGGCGCCACCGGCCTTTGTTATGGCGTTATCCCTATCTGTGGCTGGACGCGACCTACGTCAAGGTCAGGGATTCAGGTCGGGTGGTCAGTCAGGCAGTAATTATCGCCTACGGCGTCCGGGAAACCGGGGAACGCGAGATCGTCGGGCTTGAGGTCGGCCCCAGTGAAGACGGTGTATTCTGGAAAGAGTTTCTGCGGGGGCTGGTTAGCCGTGGTTTGAGCGGGGTGATGCTGGTAATCAGTGATGCCCATCTGGGGCTGAAGGAAGCCATCAGCACGGTACTCACCGGGGTATCGTGGCAACGCTGCCGGGTGCACTTCATGCGCAATGCGCTGGCCAGAGTGCCACGGGGCGCCCAGGCTATGGTATCTGCCGCTATCCGGACTATCTTCGCTCAACCTGACCGCGATAGCGCTTGTATCCAGCTCCGCCAGGTAGCCGATAACCTCAGACTCCGATTCGGTACTGTTGCCGACCAATTGGAAGAGGCAGAACCGGATATCCTGGCCTATACCGCCTTCCCTCGGGAACACTGGCGGCAACTTTACTCAACCAATCCCCTGGAGAGACTGAATAAGGAAATCAAGCGCCGCAGTAATGTGGTCGGCATCTTTCCCAATAGCAAAGCGGTAATCAGGCTGATTGGGGCGGTGCTAATGGAACAGCAGGACGAATGGGAGATCGGACGTCGCTACTTTTCTGTGGATTCGATGAAGAAAACGCTGGAAGGGGCGCAGGAGGAACCCCTTATCATGGCTTTACAACCTTAATGATTCGGGAAACCACCAATCATGAATTTACACCACTTGACGGGACACTACC
>NZ_JBDLLU010000035.1 GCF_039749495.1 Dehalogenimonas sp. THU2
AGTAGAATCCCCATACGTGGTGTAAATTTCTGGAATTGAAAAAGCAGGCCATTGTGTGGTTTCTTGAAAGTAAATAACAACACAAACTTTCAGGAGGTAACCACAACAATGGCCAAAGACAGAATGACACTTTTAGAACTGGCACGCAAGTCCGGAAGTGACAGTGAGCTTGATTTCCTAAAGGAAGGGGTGAAGATGCTGGCTGAAGCGGTCATGGAGCTTGAGGTTAAACAAAAGACCGGAGCTGAGAAACATGAGCGCAATGATGGTCGTTTAACCTACCGTAACGGCTACCGCGGGCGTAGCTGGGACACTCGGGCCGGCACAATACCTTTGGAGATTCCCCGGTTGCGGGACGGCAGCTATTTTCCCAGCCTGCTCGAACCCCGGCGACGGGCGGAACAATCTTTGCTGGCGGTGATCCAAGAAGCCTATGTATTAGGCATCAGCACCCGCAAGGTGGAATCCCTGGTCCAATCACTGGGGCTTAATGGGATCAGTAAGAGCGAGGTATCGCGAATATGCGCTGCGCTGGACGATGAAGTGGAACGATGGCGCAACCGGCCTTTATTTTGGCGTTATCCCTATCTGTGGCTGGACGCCACCTACGTCAAGGTCAGGGATATGGGGCGAGTGGTCAGTCAAGCGGTAATTATCGCCTATGGCGTCCGGGAAACTGGAGAACGTGAGATCATCGGGCTTGAGGTCGGTCCCAGTGAAGACAGTGTATTCTGGAAAGAGTTTCTGCGGAGACTGGTTAGCCGTGGTTTGGACGGGGTAATGCTGGTAATCAGTGATGCCCATCTGGGGCTGAAGGAAGCCATCAGCACGGTATTCACCGGGGTATCGTGGCAACGCTGCCGGGTGCACTTCATGCGCAATGCGCTGGCCAGAGTGCCGCGGGGTGCCCAGGCCATGGTGTCTGCCGCTATCCGGACCATCTTCGCACAACCTGACCGTGATAGCGCTTGCATCCAACTCCGCCGGGTAGCCGATAACCTCAAACTCAGGTTTGGTCCGGTTGCCGACCAACTGGAAGAGGCAGAACCGGATATCCTGGCCTATACCGCCTTCCCACGGGAACATTGGCGGCAACTGTACTCTACCAATCCCCTGGAGAGATTGAATAAGGAAATCAAACGCCGCAGTAACGTGGTCGGCATCTTTCCTAACAGTAAATCGGTAATAAGGCTGATTGGGGCGGTATTAATGGAACAGCAGGACGAATGGGAGATCGGACGGCGCTACTTTTCTTTGGACTCGATGAAGAAAACGCTGGAAGGGGCGCAGGAGGAACCCCTTCTCATGGCTTTACAAACTTAACTATTCAGGAAACCACCGATGATGAATTTACACCACTTGACGGGACACTACC